>JAFQIQ010000135.1 GCA_017397445.1 Lachnospira sp. | reverse complement strand
TTCCATGCATGATTCTCACCATCAACATTACCCGTGCAGAGATAACTTTCTATGCCCATCTCTTCCATAACAACCTGAAACGCTGTGGCATATCCTGTACACACTGTATTTCCAAGAACAAATGCATCATAGATTGATCCTCTTGTAAGAGAATCATCATACTCCATATTATCACATATCCAATCATAGACATTCTCAATCTTTTCTTTCGTAGTTCCATGATTAAACTGTGCCGCTAACGATTCTGCTTTATTCATAGCCATATCATACTGAATATCTGTCATATTATCCTGACGGAAATTGCTGTATTTAACGCCAAATGAATAGGATGAATAATAGTGCCCTTTATTATAACTGATAAAAGCTCTCATAGAAGCTTCCTGATATGAATCAAAACAGTTAACAGATGCAGTATATAATTCCTCTAATTCACTGCTAAGAGCTCCCTCGCAGAAAATCTTAACCTCCTCGCTGTAGCGGTTACGCTTATTATAGTAGTCAAGACCAATCTTTTCTGCCTCTTCTAACGTTACTTTCTTATATCCTTTACTCACTAAAGCGTCATATTCCTCATCCTTAGGCGAACTAAAATCCCAATTATAATACGCAGCTTCAGCAGGAGCTACCGAAAGCAAAATCATCATTACAAATGCCAATACTGGCATTAATCCCTTATAAACAACCCTTCTCATCTTCCTTAACCTTTGTCTTTTAAAATTTCTCCCTTATATTAATACATACTGTTGTACAAATCTTCATACTTTCTTGCAGAATTATCCCAAGAAAAATCTGCAAGCATAGCTCTGTCAACTATCTTATTCCACTCTCTCTTACGGTTATAGTAAACATCCTTAGCATAATTAATAATACCAAGCATCTCATGTGCATTGTAATTAGCAAAGGAAAATCCTGTACCTGTACCCTCAAACTCATTGTATGGCTGCACTGTATCCTTAAGACCACCTGTCTCTCTGACAATAGGCACTGTACCATAACGCAAGCTCATCAACTGGCTAAGTCCGCATGGTTCAAAGAGCGATGGCATAAGAAATGCATCACAACCTGCATAAATCTTGTGAGACATAGGCTCTGAATAGAAAATATTAGCAGATACTCTGTCGCCATACTTCCAATCATAGTGTCTGAACATATTCTCATATTTCTCTTCACCGGTACCAAGAACAACCAACTGAACATCCTCTGTACAAATCTGATCCATAACATACGCAATCAAATCCAAGCCCTTCTGATCAGTAAGTCTTGACACAATACCAATCATAAACTTGCCCTTATCCTCTGTAAGACCAAGTTCTTTCTGAAGAGCAACCTTATTCTTCCACTTTTCCTTACGGAAAGTAATCTGATTATACTTAGCTGTTATGTAATCATCTGTCTCCGGATTGTATGTCTCATAATCAATACCGTTAACAATACCACTTAATGAATTAGCTCTTGCATTCATAAGGCCATCAAGATTCTCGCCATAGAAAGGAGTCTTAATCTCCTCTGCATAAGTTGAACTAACTGTTGTAATCTTGTCAGCATATACAATACCACCCTTTAAATAGTTAGCATCCTTATATGCTTCAAGCTTGTCCGGAGTAAAATAATAATCCGGCAAACCTGTAATATCCTTAACCTTCTTAAGATCCCAAACTCCCTGGAACTTTAAGTTATGAATTGTCATAATAGACTTAATTCCCTGATAAAAATCTCCCTGAGAGAATCTCTCCTTTAAGTAAACAGGGATAAGACCTGTCTGCCAGTCATGGCAATGTATGATGTCAGGCTTGAATCCTAAAACAGGAACTGCAGAGAGTGCCGCCTTACTAAAGAAAGCAAACTTCTCAATATCCTCATGAATCCAACTGTATGGCTTTGGTCCTCCAAAATAGAATTCATTATCTATAAAGTAGAACATAACACCATTATATTCTAATTCAAACACGCCAACATACTGTGAACGCCAAGCTAAATCAATATAAAAATGTGTTTTATATACCATCTGCTGTCTGTATTCCCATGGAATACATGTATACTTAGGAATCATAACTCTAACGTCATATTCATCCTTATTAAAATACTTTGGCAAAGACCCTACAACGTCAGCTAATCCGCCTGTTTTAATAAACGGTACTGCCTCTGACGCAATAAACAATACATTCTTCATAATAATCCTCCATTCACTTATTCTTTTAAAAAATGAAGTGCAACCTTATAGTTACACTTCATTATAACATACTCTTTCGACAAATGCCATTAAATAATTATTTAATATTATACTCTAACCGTATCTTATCTGAAATTAATGCAATAAATTCTGAATTAGTCGGTTTTCCCTTGCCATTACTGATTGTATAACCGAATAAATCATTAAGTGTGTCAGTATTTCCTCTGTTCCAATCCACTTCTATAGCATGCCTGATAGCTCTTTCTACCCTGCTTGAGGTTGTCTGATACTTCTTTGCAATGGTCGGATATAAAATCTTAGTAATACTGTTAATTATCTCACCATCAACTACTGACATAATAATAGAATCTCTTAAGTACTGATATCCTTTAATATGTGCCGGAATTCCAATATCATGAATAATATCCGTAATCTCTACTTCAAGATTCCTATCATTTATAGCCTGATTATCCTGTGAAAATACACTTGTTGTTTTCTTTCTCTTCTTGTCCTGTTTAAGATTATCTCTTACGCTTTTAATTTTTTCAATAAGTGCCTGATTATTAAAAGGCTTCATAAAATAATATACCGCCCCCATTTCAAAGGCATCTTTAGTCACATAATCCTTTCCAACTGAACTGATAATTATAAATGCCGGCTCCTTAATACTCTTATCTGCTTTGATTGTTCTCATAAGTTCAAGACCATCAATCTGTGGCATAATAATATCTAAAAGCACCACATCCGGCTCCTTATTCTTAATCAATGTCAATGTATCAGCACCATTTGTAGCTGTTCCCACCAATTCCAGCTCATCTTCCATTTTAATAACCTGTGACAGTACCTTTAACATATCTTCATTATCATCTGCAATAGCAACTTTAAACGTATCCATTACCCTACCTCCTATATAATTAGATGAATCTACAAGATACATTTGAATTATATATTTAGCGACAAATTATGGCAACAAAAGTTTTTCGTTTAGTATCGACATTATTCGACATCACATACTGTAGAACAACAAATTATCCTTAAGTTCAGTGCCAATCTCCCCTCCGGCTTTAGTATATTTGTCGTAAACACTGTTATATCGCTGTAGTTTTTTGGCACATTCATTATCAAATCTTGTAAGGGCAGACTGATATAGCGGATTAGTTTTAAGTTCATCCCTTATTGTCTTCACAAACGGACAATAGCTAATAAGAATTTCTCTTGAAAATTTATTGAGCCTAAAGCTTCCCTTTGATTCAAATTTAATCCAGCTAATATAATCCCTGACAAACACTTCCCTATAATTATTCTTAGCACGTGCCAATGAATTCTTTATCTTTTCTTTTGCTTCAGCCGACAAATCATGGTTATTACGGTAAAACTGAATATATGTACAAAACTCCGCCGTAAGAGATTTTTCACGAACATCATTCCAATGTACACCCTGCACTTTTCTGCATATTTCCCAACGATATCTTCCTATAACTTCAAGCATCATATCGTCCAAATCAACAGAAGTAAACATCGGGAACATAAATCTAGCCGGTGAATCAGTTTTAACACCTGCTGTTTCCTGCCACATCATTACTCTCGAACCGGCATTTGGCATAAGAATAATATCCGGAAGAACCTCTTTCATAATTCTCTCCGTATTAATACCATGAGCCGGGTCAGAATAAGTAATTTCACGATAAAATGCTGAAAAATCAACTTTTCTCACTTCATTAACCGCATTTTCAATTCTTTCTGCCGTTATAAGCATTTTATCAATACTGTTAATCAAATCATACTCGCATAATATCGGACAAAAAGTTGTAATCTTTCCGTAAGTCGCCCTGTTAACAGAAGCAAACATACTGTTAATTTCAAATTCAACCTTCTTTTCCGGATCATCCATATATTCTTTAAATTCTGCTTCAGTTATGTTAGCCATTCTTCTCTGGTCAGCCAGATATGCCGGATAATTCATATCAAATTCATTCTTTGACGGCTCTTTCTCACCATTATAAATTGCCTTTAACCAACTATAAATCGTAAATATATGCTCACTTTCACATACATCAAGATGTGCCGTTAAATCATACAATGCCTTAGCGTGTTCTTCACCCACAAAAGAAATATCCATAAAGCCGAAATTTAAAAACATTTCAACCACAGGGGTAAGGCTGTTATCATCATTGACAGAGCGCATAAATGCCCTATAGTATATCTCGTAAAACTGTTTTGTTATCTTCTTTCTCAATGCGTAAACATCTGACTCTCCGGACTGCTTATCAGGCAAATCTCTATACTTTTCAATATCTGTCGCAATAAGTTCAACTTCTGAATCATTATAGCCTGCATACTGTAATATATGTGTCACGCCATCGACGGCGGTTATATCCATCTCTATTCTGGCATATTTTGATTCAGCTGCCCCTTCACCCGTAAAGTCATAATTCTTATATTCGTTAAATCGTCTGTTAATCATTCGCTTATTATAAATATCAAACTTACTTACAAAACGATTAATAGACTCTATTTTTTCACTTATTGAATCAATGTTATGCTTCTTGGCATAAGCCGTAACAGCCATATCAAAATATAATCTGAATATATCATTTTGACTTTCACTTACAAGAATATCCTTATTATACGAAAGATAAGCCTCCATCTCGCCTATACCCAATGCAAATCTTCGCATCTGAGCTGATGTTTCCATAATAACACCAATAGTAAGGCTATCATCCATCTCCATAAGTTCAAGATATACCCCCAAATACTTTTTAACAATACTTATACTGTTATTAACTTCCCATGCTTCAGCTCTGTGACGCATCTGTAACGGTTTAAAATGCTCCATCTTACCAAAGCTTTTTTCCTCCACCTTAAAACGATTGCAAAATGTTTTGTAATCATCATAAATCTTCTCAACAAACATATGAAACTGTCTTGCTTTATCGTACCATTCAGAATACAAACAAAGCATATTATGTCTTTGAAGAATAGCTGAACGCAAAAACACTCCTCTTAAATCTTCCCGCTTATTAAGCACCTCTTTTAACTCTTTAACTGTTGTACAATTAAACGGAACTAAAACTGTATCTTCCGCTGCAATATAATCACACATAAATATATCTTTTTCATGAATACCAATAATAGAGTCTTTTTCGAGTCTGATTTCTGAATAATCAAACTTCTGTATAACCGAGCCTTCTTTAATAAGATACCAGTTTTTTACTATATCGTTTTTCTTTTCAATAATCTGGTCGTGCAAAACATTAATAGTCTCCATAAACTTGTCTCCTTTTCATCTTTCACACCTATATCGCACAAATATTATGTTGTTTACGTAAATATCTTATTATATTTTACTACATTTTACCAAAGTAAACAAGTTAAATATGGCAAAAAAGATGTTGTTATGACAATATATAGGCCATAACAACATCTTCCTTCATTATTCTAAATAATTCTTTAAATTCCTGAATATGCCGGTTATCGGATGGTATAACACCAGCATAATAATAAAGTTGCCAACTCCATGGACAATGTCCCACGGAATTCCCGCAACCCACCAGGCTAATGCCGTTGCAAAGCCTGCTGTAATATCAGTGCCAAAAGAACCTATAAATATATATGGTATGGAACATAACAATCCAAATAACAATCCAAACACACCTGATACCAGTGACCAGCCTATAACAGAATTCATTTTACGAAATCTTACAGTAATAAAACTAAGCAGTGGCCACACGTACAAATACATAATCCACCATATATTAATACCATATACCGCTCCCTCTACAAGAATAAAAACAGGCATGGCAAAATACGTTCTTTTCCCCAGATACAATGTAAATATTATAATCCAAAATGATGTAAGTTCTATATTCGGAATCCATGCGAATGCCGCTTTACACACCTCAATCACAGCTACCATCATTCCTACAAGAACTATATCTTTCACACGTACATTCATAGCTATTTCCGTTAAGATTTCGTATAAACGATCTTAAATACATCTCCATCATTAACCGGTTGCGTATCAATACCACAATTGCAGTAAGCATCATTAACATAAAAGCTCCAATATGCTCCATTGGTATTAAATTCAGCAAATTCACCGTTAACAGTATCAACCATCAAACCGTACGTACTCTCTACCCCTGAATATTCAAGGCCTTTCTCTTTGGCCTCGTCCATAGCCTGACGCAAGTATAGCACATCCGTTTTGAACTTGTATTCCTTTGTTTCTCCTGTCGAATTAACAACCTGAATACTAATAGACTTTGTTCCTTCATCCGGCTTTTCTCTCAACATAAAAAAAGCCGTAAGCATAGCTGCAATTAATAATACAAATGCAACAACGCCCAAAATAATTTTGCTTCTTTTCTTCATTACCATTCTCCTTTAATTGTATTCCACAGTTCCATCCTAACTGCAATAAGCATAGAAGATTGTGGTATACAACAAAGGACTTCACGCCCCTATGTCACTGCTTCAACCAATTACTCGTGGCTCCACAATATCACAAAAGGCAGGTCTTCTGACTCAGATATCATCATTTTATTTTGGCCTTCCCGGTTTCCCAGTGACTTTTTCGCAAAATATATTTACGCAAAATAAAACTCCTTCATCACAGCGACGAGTTCGTGTGAGATTCTCACCCACTTCCCTTTTCATCATAGCGAACAAAATATTCCCATGACACCTTATGTGTTTCTATTCACTTATGTGAGAAATTGTATCACCTTAGTATCATCATGTCAAACTAATAAATAAATGTTGCACAAACCAACTTTATATGATATAATTGTTTTGAATTTCAAACTAAATCACAAACTAATTTTAAATACATAATAATCAGCTATGTAAGCCCTAGCATCGGTGCACATGCAGGTCCCGGAGCTTTAGGCATACTCTATCACGGCAAGGAAAAACCGGATACAAAATAAACAATAAACCTCATAATATTATACTCTTTACAGAAAACGGCTATCGATTATACCTCCGATAGCCGTTTTCATTCATTATTCTCTTTGCATAGTATTGCTATACCTTAATTTCAATACAACAAAACATATAGCCATTATTATTACATATGGTATATGAGCTATAACTTCAAGCATCAACTCTTTGTTCTCATAAGCCGCCGGGTCTACAATCATAAACATATATAATACACCGGGAAGTGTATTAGTTATTCCATGAAATATTGCAGATGGCACTACTGATCCGCTCATTTTAGTCAGAAGCACTAACAGACAGCCTCCAACTATATTATTAAACATAAGCATACCAAAATCTTCCCACAGAAACTTACCATCCTGAAAAAAGAGAGCCATATGCCAAAGTCCACGGATAATACCCGTTATAATTATACCTAACGTAGTTCCACATATTTTTTCAAGCCTTGGGAACACCAATCCCATCCAGCCGATTTCCTCTCCCATTAAAGCAAAGAACTGAATGCAACACATAACCACAGCCTGAATAGCAGAAAAAATTACAATCCACACCGACACTTCAGAATTAAACTTACCAACCTCAGGAAATAAACATATAATAAACGGAGACATCACACTTATTAAAACACCACCAACAATAGCTAAACTATATGCTTTAACATTCCCCTGCAATTTCGGCAGAAACATGAGACTTCGTATCCTGTCCTTTGTTATAATACAAACCAGCAATCCCGCAATGGCAGGCATAAAACACGCCAGTATATATAACAAGTTGGACAAGGGCTTAGTTTCTACCATACCATCGCTAATATGTAGGGCAACTCCCATAAAAATCCAAGTCACAGGCAAAGCTATGATAAGGAACAACATAAGCTGCTTTAATGCATACTTTTTATCAACACTAGTGTTCATAATTCTCTACCCCCTTCATGTATAATCTCACCGATACTTTGTAGGATAGATAATATAATAATGCAATTGCAACCGGTGCCAATGCTAAAAAACCTATAGCAACCACACCTTTATCTCCATAAACCAGCCATTCCAGTTTACTCCACATAAAGTCTCCAAAATCCCCTTCAGGAAGTGGACCAAACAACCCATACACAATTGCTGCAAAACATATAACCGACATCATAATTACCTTAAACATCGAACCATTCTTACTGCCGAATCTTATTATAAAAGGCAAATCAAAAGAAGCAACAAACATCTGTATAAAAAACATGACCATAGCCACTCCAACCGTGCTTCCCACAACACCATTGGTAAATGATGCAACTATATCAACTACATAAGCCAGTACAAGACCAACAAATCCAAAAAGCAACGACATATAATACTTTGAAAGCACTTGTCCTTTTACAGTCATAGGCGAAGATACAGCCCAAGATGAATATACATTTTTCTCATCATGAGCAAAAAGATTGCTCTGTAATCCGCCAATAATCATAAATATGAAGAAATATGTAGTTATAGGCATTACAAAATAACTCAGTCCCACACCGCTAAAAAGTCCTTCACTACTACCTGGAACTTCACCCATCATCTTTGACCAAGGAAGACAAACAGGCACTGTATATATAATCATCAGTATCAAATTAGTAATTATCTCTTTCTTCATAACAAGAAAGTCCTTATACATAAGCCCTAACATATTTTCTCCCTCCTTTGATATATCTTAACAGAGGCACCAAAGCTTATAATAAGCACTGCAACTGATATAAAAGGTACAAACCAAGCTAAAACATCACAAAAATCCTTAAGTTTAGCCGACATCACATTAAGAACCTCTTCATCGTACACCTCCATACAATATGCAAGCACCCCCATAGCACCAAAGTATATAAAAGCAAACACCACTGCGCTAATAGTACTTACAGTACGCTTCTTCTTAAATTTAAAAGAAACCGGCATAAATATTGAATATGATAACACAATACCCAAAAGTATTATTAGCATATACTTGATAACATTCATATCAAAACTTAATCCGGCAAATGCATATATAGCCAAAGCATTAACCAGTCCGTAAATAATTCCTGTCACCATAGCAATACATCCAAATAAATATCTTGTGCCTACCGCCACTTTCCCCGTAACAGGCAAAGTATATGCATACTTCATCCAACCTGTTTCGTAGTCGGAGCATACCGCTGCATTACACACTTGTGATGCAAGCAACATAAATATATATGGCACATATGTAAATGTCGACAGAAAGACTTGTGCAGACTCCGGATTCTCTGTCTGCCACCCCTTAAGATTACCACATTTCATACTAATAAACATAAGAATCCCTAGAAGCGAAAACACAAGAGCTAAAGCCACAAATGTAAATATTGTTTTCCTCTGCAAACACCACTCTTTATAAAGCAACCCTTTCATTAAGACCACTCCTTTTTCTTAGCATTTACATAGTAAAGCATAATCTCTTCCAATGTAGTGTCATCTATAATAAGTCCTGAATATTTCTGTCTGCACATAATCTTATCTGATACCATAACTTCTGCACCATAGTCCGATATACGACAACTGACAAAGTCTTTCGGATCAATTTCCTTATAATCACTCTTCTTACACTTAATCACACCATGATTAGCAAGCACATCGTCCTTATAACCCGTAAGAAGAAGTTTTCCCTTATCAATAAATGTTACACTATCTGCAACCTTCTCTAAATCCGAAGTAATATGAGAAGACATAAGAATCGTATTATTCTCATCCTGCAAGTACTCCATAAATATATCAAGACATTCATTACGAACTACCGGGTCAAGACCTGTTGTTGCTTCATCCATAATAAGAAGTTTGGCATTATGTGAAAGTGCAACCGCAATCTGCAATTTCATCTTCATACCTTTCGAGAATGCACCAATCTTCTTCTTACTTGGAAGTGTTAATCTGTCAAGATACTGAAAAAATGTTTCACTACTCCACTCAGTATAGATTTCTTTCATAATAGTATTGATATTCTTAGCATTTAACTGCTCCTGAAATGGTATCTCATCAAAAACCGCTGATATCTGCTGCTTTATTGCAACCTCATCCTTAATATTATCAAGACCTAACAGCTTAACACTTCCCTTATCCCTTTTGATGATATTAAGCAATGCCTTGATAGTTGTTGTTTTTCCTGCGCCGTTCTGACCGATAAACCCCATAATACTACCCTTTGCCACATTAAAATTAATGGCATCCAATGTAAATCCATCATACTTAACCGTTAAATCTTTAATCTCAATAGCATTTTCATAATCAGACATAAC
>JAFQIQ010000134.1 GCA_017397445.1 Lachnospira sp. | reverse complement strand
ATGCTGCTTGGTTAAGACCTATGGTATGCGAGTACTTAGGTTATCTTGGAGTTAAGCTTGATGAGGAAGCTAATGCTAAGGCTGTGGGTGAGCAGATGGTTATCTCTACACCTGATTCTAAGGTTAAACTTTGTGTTATCCCAACTAATGAGGAGCTTGCTATTGCAAGAGAGACATTGGAGCTTGTTAAGTAATTATTTTAAAGAATTTGAAATAAGTTATTGACAAACAATTTAACGGTGCGTATAATAGGTGAAGTGTGTTACTAATATAAGTTGTACTTTGCTTAGTACGCACCGTATATAGTGTGAATTGGAGACAATTATGCTAATTGATTTAAGAGAGCTTTTATCCGGTACAAAGGATTCAATTTCGGTAGATGTTATGCTTGATATGACAGCTGTTGATACAGGTGCTTCAGTATATGATGTTGTTGAAAAGAATCCATTTGAACTTAAGGTTAATAAACTTGGCAAGAATAAATTGCAGGTTAAAGCTGATGGGGAAATTGTATTGGATATCCCGTGTGACAGATGTTTGAATTCTGTTCTGACTAAGTTAGAGTTTAACATTGATCAGGATATGGATTTTGACGATAAATCCACAGAGGATGAAGAGCAGGAAGAAAAAGACTATATTGATGGATACAACCTCGACGTGGACAGACTTGTTTTCGGCGAAATCATGTTATCCATGCCGGGTAAGACCTTATGTAAGGACGACTGCAAGGGACTTTGTCTTGTGTGCGGTGCCGACCTTAACGTAGCCGAATGCGGTTGCGACAGGGAAGTCCTGGATCCAAGAATGTCTGTTTTCAAAGATATTTTAAAGAATTTTAAGGAGGTGTAACCATGTCAATTTGTCCAAAGAATAAGTCTTCAAAGGCTAGAAGAGATAAGAGAAGAGCTAACTGGAAGATGAGTGCTCCAAACCTTGTTAAGTGCAGCAAGTGTGGTGCTTTAATGATGCCTCACAGAGTTTGCAAGTCTTGTGGATCATACAACAAGAAAGAAATCGTTGCAGTTGACTAATTGATTGTTATAACGATATAGGCCGGTGTTTGCGATAGCAGACTCCGGTTTTTTGTTTATAAAAGAATGTATAAATTGTACATTCTTTTTTGTATATAAGGCGTTTTTTCATTGACTATATGCTATAATGGTGGTATTCTATAGATATATTAAAAGTTGCACCGATTATTTTAGGTGAAGGATGGAGAAATATACAATATGAACAAAAGAATATTGATATTGCGTCTTTTTTCTTTATTATTGGCTTTAAGTTTATTTGTGGCAACTATATTCAGGGTTGATATATATGCTGCAACATTTGCCGATATTAATAAAGATGCGGTTTTTACCAAACAGCCTTCCGGTTCGGTAACCTGTACTTTACATGCGAATGCTATGATGTTAAGAAGGTATGCTATGTTAAGAGGGGATGCTGATTGGGCGGATATTACAGCAGATGCTATGTATTCTACGTGTTGGATTATTGGCGCCGGAATGAGGGGCGCTTATACCTACAAGAATATTTCCGTTACAAGAGCGGCTTTACCAAGTGGCTTAGAAGCAAAGAAAAGTCATTTGATTGAGTTTTTGAAGCAGCATCCTGAAGGAGTTGCATTGTTTGATGCTAACAAGCCTCATGCAGTTATACTAACGGATTATACCGATGGACAGTTTTATTATGCTGATTCAAGTTCAGGTGCTCCAAGTGGTAGAATGGTTATGACTAACAGTTCTTCAGTAACTATTTCCACAGCAGATAATTACTGGTATGTACAGTCAGAACCTGTTACAATTCAGTCGCCGGATCTTATGACGATAGAGACTCCAACGAAAGATGAAACATATAACGGAGATTATATTACTGTTAAGGGCTGGTCAGTCAGTATGAAAGGTGTAACCTCGGTCCGATGTGTTGTTAATGATGCGATTACATTTGACTGTAAGCAGACTGAACGAATTGATATAGCAGAGCTTAATCCGGGATATCCAACGGGGAATGAAGGTTTTGAATGTGATGTTCCTGCGTATTCAATGATTGACGGCGTAAATACAATACGGGTTGATTCTTATTCCGGTGATAAAGTTATTAATAGTGCGGTTGTTAATATTAATTATACATATAAAGCAACACGTAATATTACGGATGGTGTCTATTATGTGCAGTCTGTGGCAGACGAAGATTATGTGTTAAGTGTAAAAGATAGCACAATTACCGGAACGAATCTTACAGTTGATGCTAAGTCAGAACTGTTGATACAAAAATTCAATATAAAACACATAAAAGACGGATACTATCATGTGATTGTATCGGGTACTGATATGAGTATAGGTTCTCAAACGGGAGCCTTTACTTCAGGCACGAACATTACACTTGTGAATAATGAAAATGTTGATGCCAATAATTATATTATAAAGAGTGCCGGTAATGGTGAGTATTACATAATAGCAGATGGCGGATATTATATTAGTGCTCAGACGGATACACTTACAACCGGTGCCGGTATAATTGCTGATTATTGTTCCAATAAGGCAACTCAGCGATGGAGATTTATTAATGCGGACCCTGACAAAGTTGTTTGGGGGGATTCTAATGATGATATGTGTGTGGATATTAAAGATGCGGTGCTTTTGAAACAGTATATTGCCGGAGCTGAAGTTAAGATGAATATGACGGTCAGTGATGTTAATGCAGACAGTAAGGTTGATATTAAGGATGCAGTCAAGTTTATGAAACATTTGGCAGGAGCAGAAGTTGTTTTGGGACAGAGTGATAATTAGTTATTATTTATTTAATGAATAGATGATGATAAAAGATATTATAATATGGAGGTTTATTTATGAGAAAATTTTTTAATAAAGCGAT
>JAFQIQ010000133.1 GCA_017397445.1 Lachnospira sp. | reverse complement strand
GTAAGCGGCGGAAATGGCAATGGTGAAGTAGCATATTCTATCATTAGCGGTAGTGAATATGCTGAAATTAACAAGAATACCGGTGAAGTAACTACCATAAAAGCAGGTGGAGTATTTACAATTCAGATTGATAGAGACGGTGATGATGGCTATAACGCCGCAACACCCGTTACTTTTGTCATCTCCGTTGACTATGCTGAGCAAAACGGATTTGCGTTTGCAGTTGCAGAACCTGAGAGTTTTACATTCAACGATTATAAGATGTTTGAAAATCGTGCAAGTGGTGGTGAGAGTACTGGAGAAATAACTTATGCTTTCGCAGACGCAGAATCTGCTGATATTGCTGAAATCAACGCAGCAACTGGCGAAGTTTCTATTAAAGCTGCCGGCACAATTAACGTGATTGCTACAAAAGCAGGCGATGAATGCTATAAAGCTGCTACGGCTGAATATTCTTTAACTATCGAGAAAGATACCCCTGAGTTTACTGTTAGTGATGTAAACCTTATCTATGGCGTTAAAGAATATCAAATTGATATTAAAACAACACTTGGCGGTTCCGGTGCCTATACATATGCAATTGAAGGAACAAATGAAATCGGAGCCTCTGTTGATGTAAACGGAAAAGTAACCTTTGCTGATTCTGAAGAAAAAGTTGGTTCAATCACAATCAGTGTCAAAAAGGAAGCTGATAATCAGTATTGCGAGTGTGAAAAGAGCTTTACATTGAGAGTTTCTTATCATGAGGCAACAGCTCAACCTGTTTTAGATGGCTCTACTAAAAATCAATCAGGTTGGTATACAGATGTCGTTACAATCAAAGCTCCTGATGGATATAAGATCAGTTGTTCAAATGAGCTATCCAATACTGTTTGGACTGATACTGTTATTGTAAATACTGAAGGTGATAGTTCTAAGACAGTTTATCTGAAGAAGGGCAACGAGATTACCGATGCTATTCCTTTTGAAAGCATCAAAATCGATACTGAAACCCCAACAGATGTTAATATCAGATATGATACTCCGTTCCTTGATAAGCTGTTGAATACAGTTACATTTGGTATTTACAAGTTGGAAACTGTGAGCGTAACACTCACAGCTAAAGATACAACTTCAGGTGTTGACTACTTTACTTATGATATTGGAAACGGCGATATTGTTGTCAATAAAGCAGATTTTACAAAGAAAGAGAATGGTGTTGCCGAATATACCTTTGCGATTTCTGCACAGTACAGAAACAAGGTGACTATGACTGCAACTGATGTTGCAGGTTGGACTTCAGAACTTACTGAAACCAAGCATATTTTAGTTGTCGATACTGTATCACCAGAGCTTGAAGTAAAGTATGATTTTGATAAGGAAAAAACTTTAGGCGACATTATTTACTCCAATGGGGATGTGACAGTAAAATTTGAAATCAGCGAAGATAACTTTGATCTTCGTGCAAGTAACCCTGTCTTTAAGGTTGGAGCTATGACTGTTTCTCTGACATGGATCTACGATGAGGACACGAAAGTCTGGAAGGCAGAGCAGCTTCTTTCAGGTGACAACACATATGACTTGTCACTCCACTTTACTGATATCTCCGGCAATGAGATGGTACAGAATAATGGAACGATGCAGTATGAGCAGAAGATTATTATTGATGGTGTCAATCCCGTAATCACAAGCAAATATCAGCCGGCAGATCCGTTAAAGGATAATATATTTAATGCTGACCGTGAGGTAACATTTACAATCACTGAGAGCAACTTTAATGCCAATGATGTGGTTCTTACAGTGACAGCAAAGGATATAACTGATGCAGATGTGGATGTTATATCCAAGGCATACTCGGAATATGCTCAGAATCCTGATAATTGGACAAAGATTGAAAACAATATTCACACTATTAATCTTCCCGTATTTGATATTGATGCGATTTACGCAGTAGATATTGCGTATACCGATCTGGCTTGTAACGAGGCAAAAGACTACAAGACGGATAGTTTTGTTATCGATAAGACTGGTGCTACCGACCTCAAGATTGAATACAGCACATCAGTTATTGATAAGATAATTGAGGCAGTAACATTCGGATTCTACAAAGCAGAGGTTAACGTAACAGTAACAGCAGAGGATATTACCTCCGGTGTGGATTACTTTGTAATCAACTACAATCAGAACGACGGAGCGAATAATTCCAATAAAGCTGATTATGTAACAGAGAAACTGACAGCAACACAGGATGCAAACAGCAAAAATGTGTTCACAGCAACTCACACAATAACTTCTGAAGCACGCGGAAGTGTATCAGTTCAGGTTGTTGATGAAGCAACCAACAGATCGGAAAAAGAAGATAAGTACGTATTTGTAGCTGATACAATTGCTCCCGGACTTACTTACAAGTATACCTTTACTGATAATCAGGTAAGAGAATACAATGACATATACTACACTCAGGGTGACACTAAGGTAGAGTTTACTATCGAAGAAGCAAACTTCGATCTCAGTCTTAAGACCGCTGAAGATGAAACAGTAGCTCCTGCTCCTATTCTTACAGTAAACGGAGTTGCTCAGGATGTTACCTGGACACAGACCGAAGGAACAGATAAGTGGACAACAGACGTTACATTGAGCGGCAACGGAGACTATGTAATTGCACTTGCCTATACAGATCGTTCCAGCAATGCTATGGAAACCTACACTAAGGAAGTACATATCGATAATGTAGCTCCTGTATTCGATGTTACTTATGATAACAACGATGCAAGAAATGAAAACAATTATAAGGCTGACAGAGAGGCAACCGTTAAGGTTACAGAGCATAACTTCAAAGCAGAAGAAGTAGTTCTCACTGTTACTGCAGAGGATATCACCGGAACAGGAGTGGATGTTTCTTCTAAGGGTTATGCAGATTATGCAAAGAATGCGGCAAACTGGACACAGAATGGCGATGTATGGACTCTGATTTTACCTGAGTTTGATATCGATGCAGGCTATTCAGTAGAGCTTGGGTACACAGACCTTGCAGAAAACACAGCAGATTCTTATACAGCGTACTTTGTAATTGATAAGACGGTTCCTTCTGATATTCAGATCGAATATAGTTCTCAAATTAACTTCTGGGAAAAGGCACTTAATGCTATAACCTTTGGATATTATTCATATAAGGATAATGTAACAGTTACACTTACTGCTGATGATGTTATCTCCGGAGTGGATTTCTTCACATGGAGTTATACACAGGAAACAAATACAAGCAGTAAAAACAAGACAGATGATACAAAGGTAATCAGCAAAGAGGATATAACTTATTCTGAGAATGGAAAAACAGCAACAGCATCATTTGTAATTGATGCACAGGCAAGAGGATACATTTCAGTAGATGTAACTGATAAAGCCGGCAATACAAGTGGTAAGACAGATGCAGACAGAATAAATGTTGTTGATAATGTTGCCCCTACGAGAAAGGTAAGTTATGATCCGGAGAGAATTCTTGATGCTGCCACCTTGACAGATGTAGCAGATTTTGCAGAAGGCGATAACGTAATTCTGTACTATAAAAATTCTGCAGTTGTAACATTCACAATTGATGAAGCAAACTTCTACTCAGAAGATGTAGAAATTAAGGTGAATGGAGAGAAGAAGGTTCCTGCTGACTGGAAGCAGAACGGAGATGTATGGATCGGAACCGTAACAATCAGTGGCGATGGAGATTATGAAGTCACAATGACTTATACAGATCGTTCGACTAACGAAATGATTGCATACAAATCACAGAAGATTGTTATCGATGCAACAGTTCCTACAATCGAAGTACAGTATGATAATAATAGTGCACTTAACACCAACAATTATAAGGAAGACAGAACAGCAACAATAACAATTGTTGACCATAATTTCAGAGCTGATGATGTTAAGGCAACAGTAACAGCTGTTGATATACAGGGAAACCTTGTTACAGTGATGGATTATGCTGAGTATCTGAGCGATCGTGCTAACTGGATATCTACAGGAGATACTCATATCGCAGAAATTACATATTCAACCGATGCTGTATATACCTTTGATATTGAATACAGCGACCTCATCGGTAATGCAGCTGCAGACTATGCTAAGGAAGAATTTGTAATTGACCATGATGCACCTACCGACCTCAAGATTGAATACAGTACATCAGTTATTGATAAGATAATTGAGGCAGTAACATTCGGATTCTACAAAGCAGAGGTTAACGTAACAGTAACAGCAGAGGATATTACCTCCGGTGTGGATTACTTTGACTGGGCCTATACCAAGGAAGCTGATACCAGTGATAAGAATACAGATGATCATGGTGAAAGAATCAGTACAGAAGATATCGCTTACGATAACAACGGAATGACTGCAACAGCTATGTTTAAGATTCCTGCAAATGCAAGAGGATATATTTCTGCAACTGTGACCGATAAAGCAGGAAACTTGGATTCTAAGGTTGATAACAAGGAAATCATCGTTATTGATAATATTGCTCCTACAGTTACTGTTAAGTATGAGGCGGACGATGCGAATACTAAGGTTCAGTTTACTGATGAGAATCAGGTAACAGTAGATACCTTTGATAAGGCAACAACCGCTTACTATAACGGAAATGTTACTGCAGAGATTGTTATCAATGAGGCGAATTTCTTTGAAGGTGTTGAGGCTGAAGACGGTGTGATTCACAATGTTGGCATCAGGCTTACGAAAACTGACGACAACGGAAAGAAGACCTTTATCGAATATCTGCCTGCTGGTGCTGTTCAGATGTATGATGACGCAACTGCACAGTATATTAAGTGGACTACATCCGGTGACGAACACACCTTCAGTATTAACTATGCAGACAGCGCTGATTATGTTTTAGAAATCGAGTATACTGATCTATCTGCAAATAATGCAGATATTTCTGCAAATGACGGCAACGCTGCTGTTAAGTCTTATAAATCTAAGACCATAACTGTGGATAAGGTTGCTCCTGTTATATCTGTAGTATACGGCAACAATGCGGTTGTTCACACTATAGAGCATAGAGATTATTTTGATGCAGAGCAGACAGCAACAATCACCGTTGAGGAACATAACTTCCGTGCAGATGATTTTGTTGCAACTGTTATTGCTAAGGATATTCTTGATAACGACGTAAGTGTTGAAGACTTTATGTTAACCTTGTCCGATGATTCCAAGTGGATTAAGCGAGGCAATACCAACACAATCACAATTAAGTATTCTGTTGATGCAAATTACAGCTTTGACTGTGAGTACGAAGATCTTGCCCAGAATACAGCCGCTGATTATGACACAGACCTCTTTACAGTTGATACAACTGCACCTGAGAATCTGACTGTTACATATAGCACCAGTATTCTTGATAAGATTCTTGAATCAATTACTTTCGGTTATTACAATGCAGAAATGACTGTAACCATTACTGCCGAGGATGATATAGCTGGTGTGTATTACTTCGCATATAGCTATATCAAGAGCGAAGGAGTAAGCGATGTTAATACAGAGCTTATCAACGATAAGATAGAGGATGCTAACAACAGAATTGTTCACGATGGTAAGAAGTCTACCACAAGCTTTGTTATTCCTAAGTTACTGAATACAAATGATAATCAGTTTAATGGTACTGTTAAGTTTACAGCATTTGACCGTTCTGAAAATAACACAGAAAAGGTAGACAACAGAAGAGTTGTTGTTGATAACATTGCTCCTACTGCAACGATTACCTATAATCAGCCAGTACAGAATGCAAACAGTATTTCATATTATGATGGAAATATTGCTGCTAAGATTGTTATCAATGAAGCAAACTTCTATAAAGAGGATGTTGTTGTTAGGGTTACACGCGATGGTGCAAATTATCCTATAACTGTTAACTGGATTGATGCTAGTGTGGATATCCACACAGGAACCTTTACTCTTACTGAGGATGGTGATTATGTCGTTACAGTAGGATATAAAGATCGTTCTGACAATGAAATGACAGCATACACATCTAACCGTCTGACACTCGATACTAAGGCACCTACGGTATGTGTGTCTAACATTAAGTTTAACACTGCAAGCAAAGATGAAAAGTATGGATTTACTATTACAGCGAGCGATACTAACTTTGATGCAACATCCTTTAATCCCGTTCTTACTGCTACAATCAGAAATGAGGATGGCGGTTATAGAACAAAGACAGTATATCTCGGAGAAATGAATACTGTTGAGGCAGGAAAGACTTACGCTTTTACAGTCGATAATTTGGAAGAGGATGCTTTTTATTCTCTCTCTTGCACACTAAAAGATATGTCTGGAAATCAGTGTTCTAAGCTCGTTCTTAGTGATGGTAATGAGTATGATAACGTTAGTTTCTCTATCAACAGAAATGGTTCTACCTTTGCTGTTGATAAGAATACAGATATGCTTGTTAATCAGTATTATGTTTATAGTGTGGACGCAGATGTAGTTATCGAAGAAGTCAATGTGGATCCTATTGAAACTTATGTGGTTAAGCTTAATGGTGAAGTGTTGACTGAGGGTACTGATTACACCTCTGTTTTGTCTGATAGGACAGGAGAATGGAGTAAGCGTACCTATGTTATCTCCAAGGAACTCTTTAACTCTGAAGGTGAATACAGCATTGTTGTTGAGTCTACAGATAAAGCAGAAACAACCGCTTACAGTGATGTTAAAAACCTAAATGTTTCTTTCGTTGTGGATCAGACTGCACCAGTACTAACTATCAGCGGACTTGAAAATGGTGGTCGTTATCAGGTTGAACAGCAGACTGTAACTGTAATTCCTACTGATGATGGTGGTAGACTTTACAGTATTAAGGTTGTTGCAATGAATTCTAACGGAGAACCTCTTAAGGATGCAAGTGGTAAGGATATAAGCGTTAGATTTGAAATGTCCGGTGAGGAGTTCCTTACCTACTTAACAGAGAATAATGGAAAGATTACATTTACAGTTCCTGAGGGACTTGAAAATCAAGTTCAAATCATTTGCAACGACTGTGCAGTTAATGTGGATGGTCAGACCAATGAATATAACGAGACCTATACAAAGGTAACTGTATCACAGAGCGGATTGATTATCTTCTATGCAAATAAACCGTTGTTCTATGGTTCAATTGCGGGAGTTTTCCTCCTTGTTGGCAGTGTTATCGTCCTGTTCCTCGTTAAGAAGCGCAAGAAAGAGGACAAGAAATAAAATTGATACATCCCCAACCGTCACATAGTTGACGGTTGGGGATATCAAAATAACATATAGTTTAATAACTTATTAAATAAGCACAAATTGTTTGGCTAAACACCTTCAAAGAAAAGGTTAGAATTATGGTTGAAATTATTGTATGTGATGATGACATAAACATAACTGAATTTCTGAAATTCTTCATAATGAAGCACTTTGGAGATGAGTATATAGTTATTGCGATGAATCGTTGCCAGGAACTTATTGGTATGGTTGAATTGAACGGTCGTGTTCCTGACATTCTTATTATGGATATCAACCTCAAAGATGGAAATGGAATTGAAACCGTTAAGTATTTGCAGGCTCTCCACCCTAAACTTAAAGTTATATATTTAACAGGCATAATTAATTATGCAACAGCTATTTTTGAAACGAACCCGGCTTACTTTTTAGTAAAACCGATTAATGAAAATAAACTCATTGATGCAATTACAAAAGTAAGCAAAGAAATTGAATTAGACAAATATGATTCTTTTGTTATCAAGACAAACAGATCTGAAATTATATTATATCGCAGAGATATTATGTATGTTGAAAGCCAAGGACGAAAGTTAGTTATTCATACGTCCGATGGTAAGAAAAATGAAATCTATGAAAAAATGGATGTTATTCAAGAGCAATTAGGTCCGACGTTTATACGAAGCCACAAGAGTTTTTTGATTAACATGAAATATATTACGGAAAGAACAAATAAAGAGTTTTATTTATCAGACGGCAAAGTATTACCTATAAGTAAACCAAATCTGAAAGAAGCAAAGATAAAATTCATATCATATCTTGGTGAGGAATAATGAACCCGTTTTTGTATGAAATTATTGTCTATTTGGTAGAGGCTTTAATCTCAGTGTTTTTTCTTATAAATATGCTTGAGGAAAAGCATCACAAGGTGTTGCATATGATGCTTTGGTGTGAACTCGTTGTTGTCACTATGTTATGCACACCGTCATTTTCCATAATAAGAATATGCGTAGTGACGATTATCGAGTTTATATATACTTATATTATGTTTGATGACAAGCCAAAGAGAATAATTGGAGTGTTCCTTTTTAAGGAGGCTCTTTTGATGACGGCTTCTATGGTGTCATATGCGCTATATTCTTTGCTTAATGATGCTCGCATTGCTTTTTTTGCAAGTTGCAGAAGTGATAATTGTACATATTGTTTGCTTTATTTGCTGTTGTTCTCAGTGCTTACATCTATTGTGTTACAGTTTACAAAGGAGCACAAAGGCGTTGAGTTTCCTTGGGTTATCGGTACTCAGATTGTTATCGGTTTTGGTGAGGTAACCGCTGTGTTGGCTGTGGCAGTTGCTTCAGGTAACGAGATAAACTCAAAAGAATCCTGGTTTATTATCATTGCAATGGTTTGTATGGTTGCTGCTAACATCTCAATCGGAATGCTAGCTCCTTATCTTTTGAAGCAGGTTACTATGTCTACTAATATGGATTATGGTAAAGAACTCAGCAATATGGAGTACAAGTATTATGAGATGTCAGTAGAGAATGACAGAAAAATTCACGCTATCAGGAATGATATCTAAAATCACATTCAGACGATTTATTCTTTATTTAGTAATGGAGAAAATCGACTCGGACTGGAGCTTATCAACGAACTTAAGACTCGCTATGCTCTTGTTGAACAGATGGTATATTGCAATAATCCTGTTGTTAATATCATTCTTTCTAATAAAAAAAGTGAGGCGGAGGAAAAAAATATTGAATTCCAAATCAGGGTAAGGGAAGACCTTGATAATATGTGCATAACTGACTTTGATTTATCTACAGTTATATGTAATTTGCTCGATAATGCAATATGCGGCTGTGTGAGCAGCGAACATTCACATCCGCGTCTTGTTATTGAAATTCTTCAGAAGAATCAGTATTTAGTTGTGCGTGTTCTCAATTCGTGCAAGGTTGGAATGAATATAGAGAGTACCGATAGAATTGAAACCACAAAATCTAATAGTCAAACACATGGTTTAGGGATGCCTATAATCGCAGGGATTGCAAAGAAGTACAGAGGAGACTTTATTGTGTCCGCTCAGAATGGTATCTTTACTGCAACTGTTGTTATGTCGGTAAAGCCAACCCCCAAATGACACTAGAGGGTTAGACTTTTTACATTTGGAAAATTCACCGAGTTAAATACTATAAAAGTTAATTTGTGTAAGGTTTTTGCATTTAGTTGTAGGGGATACCAAAAGTATATCTGTTGAACAGGTGTATATAGCGATAATAATTAAGTCAGTTGGATGAGGTGCTTTAATGACAAATAGTGGAATCAATTTATTTAAGGTGATTTTAATAGTATTTATAGGTATATTTGTAATTCTATCTTTCTTGAATTGTGTAGTGTGCATTGAACAAAGTTCCATTGAATTGGATTTGGGAGATGGTCCCTTTACAACGACACATATAACGGATCGTTTTTATGATAATGCTTGTTGGTTAATATTAGTATTATCAATTTCATTGGTTTTTCTTTTGAAATTTAATAAGAAGTTGATACGAGATATTCGAGAAGTTGTTTCGTTATTGATGGCTTTAGTTACAACGGCATATCCCATATATTTATTTATTTTATATCCAGGTTTTTTTGGTAATTCATATGGATATGTATGGACACCGATTGGATATGTTGAGTTAGCATTATCTTGGTTTATTTTCCTATACAATATTGTTTTATTAAGAATAATCGACAAGAAAATGTTGCATTAAGTTAAAGGTTTGAGGTGAAACAAATGAATATTAATCAAGTGTGGCCTGAATGGAATGAGGACTGTGTCTTAGGTGAAGGCTCTTTTGGTAAGGTTTATCGTGCAAAGAGAGTTGAATACGGAAGAACATTCTATTCCGCAATAAAAGTTCTTACTGTTCCTAAAAACCAACAAGAAATTAAATTTGCAAGGTCTCAGGGAATGAATGACGAGGAGATTTATAACTATTTCCACGGGCTTGTAGATAATTTGCTCAATGAGATTACCCTTATGGACAATCTAAAGGGAGCAAAAAATATAGTTGGAATAGAGGATTACAAAATTATAGAGCGTGAAGGAGAAATCGGATGGGATATTTTTATTCGAATGGAACTTCTGACTCCTTTTGATAGTTTTGTTTCGAATCCTGATTTTTCCCAAAAAGATGTTATCAGACTGGGAGTTGATATTTGTACAGCTCTTGAGGTTTGTGAGCAAAATTATATCGTACATAGAGATATTAAGCCCGATAATATATTCATTTCACGTTTTGGTGAGTATAAGCTAGGCGATTTCGGAATTGCGAGAAAATTGGAAGTAACTCAGGCAAACCTTTCACGTAAGGGCACGCTCAATTATATGGCTCCGGAAGTGTATAAGAGTGAGGAGTACGGTTCGAATGTTGATGTTTATTCCTTAGGCCTTGTTTTATATACACTCCTGAATAACAACAGAATTGCTTTTATGCCTCCTTATCCACAGCCGATTTCCTATAAAGATAATGAGGAAGCTCTTTCAAAGAGACTTTCCGGCACTCCGTTGATACCGCCATGTAATGCAAGTGCATCATTGGGAGCGACAATTGTTAAAGCATGTGCATATAGACCTCAGGATCGTTATCAGACGGCAACTGAGTTTAAGAATGCTTTGATAGCTGAGTGGAACATTCTTGTTCAGTCTGGTGACAACAGAGAAATCAATTCCGATGCAATGCGTTTTGGTAGCAACATCGACCAACAGATGCAGAATACAACAAACGATATGACTGCAAACGGTCGACTTGTTGTTGATGAATATGCACAGGGGACAACGGTGCTTGATCAATCGGGACCAAACACAGCATTTTCATATGATGGTTCCACTCCTTCTTTTGATTTACAGGGAAATGGTAGTGTTCACTCGGGTGAGGTTAATGTTACTGTGCCTGCATCATATTCAACAGTAAAGTCCAGTAAGCTATGTAGAATTTTTGCCTGGCCTTTGTTAGTGGCTGTATGTGTATTTGCGTTCATTCTTCTGTTTAAGAATGAAATCTCTGCAGTTGAAAAAATGGTTGGTTTCTCTTTGCTTGGTGTCGGATTGACGGCATTGATTAGCGATAGGAACAAGAGAGCGGTTGGAATCTCAGTTATGTCGTTATCCCTTTCCTATGTTGTTGAGGGGTTGGGAGAATTAATTGGAGGCGGGTTGCAGGATGGTATACCTGTACCTGCTGTGATCTCACTCTTGTCGGGCTTGCTGTTGCTTTTTGGTGGTGTGGTGATTCTCACTCAAAAGGAAGTGAGATTAGGTGGCTCTCTTTGTGTGTACGCGGTTGCTATCGAGTGGTTGTTTAATATCTATCAGATAATAAATAATAGTTTTTCGATTGAACTTTGGCATATTTTTTATGGAATTGCTGCTGTTTCTGTATTTGTTTGGGCATATGGCTATAAGAGTGATGAAAAAGCTACAGGTGTTAAGAAAATCTTGCATATTGTGACATATGTCTTGGCTGCAGCTGTAGCGGTTCAAGCTATTGTGTTTGCTGTGATTTCTTTTTCTGCATTATTAAATTAAGGTGAATTGAATATGGTGTTTACTTTATATGCTTCCTGCGGTTCATTTATTGGAAACGCACATAATAATAACGAAGATAATTTTTATTTCAATAAGAAGCATCTTCCCATTCCTAATAGAGGTTTAAAAAATCCCCTTAAATTCAAAGGCGTGACGGAAGATCCTATTGTTTTTGCTCTTTTCGATGGTATGGGCGGGGAGTGCAAAGGCGAAGAAGCTTCTTGCCTTGCCAGTGAAGTGTTTTCTAAAGAATTTAAGAAACTTGATGAACTTGCTTTATCCGGTAAGGAATTTATGTATGAAACTTGCGAAAAGGCTAATGCTGCAGTAAATGAATTGAGGATAAAAAAACAATTGAATTCTGTTGGAACAACAGTTGCAGCGGTCTATTTTTTACATGACGAAGTTGT
>JAFQIQ010000132.1 GCA_017397445.1 Lachnospira sp. | reverse complement strand
TGCCCCGTTTGCAGTAAGTGAAGCAAAGCCTTGCGCTCCGTCTGCAAAATCAAAAGAAGTTTTAGAGTTTACGCTTGCTTTTTTTATCGTTGCTAAATCAAGCGTTTCTTCCCCGCTGAAGTGGGTTGGTATAGTTATTGCTGCACTTATCGTAATAATAGTTATTGTTCTTGGTGTGAAGATTTTTGGCAGCAAAGGTAATAACAATGAAAAGGCAACAGGAACACAGGAGCAGACAACACAGATACAGCAACAGACAGGTTCGTCTAATCAGACTGTAGAGAAGGTTGAGGTTCCACTGTTGGTAGGTTTGACAGAGGCTGAGGCGAAGAGTAGACTTAATGAGCGTGGATTAGGTTATAAAGCAAGTAATCAGACATCTCAGACAGTAGAAGCCGGATATATTATGGCACAGGATATTCAGGCAGGTACGATGGTTGATAAGAATTCTACAATTGTTCTGACAATCAGTATAGGACCTGAAAGTGTTACATTGCCTAATATTGTAGGATATGCACAGAGTACGGCGGTAGAAGTGCTTGAAGGTATGGGGCTTAAGGTTGATAAGATACTTGAAGAGTATAGTAATGATTATGAGATTGGTAAAATTATCAGATTAGAGCCCGAGGTAGGTTCGCCGGTTGCTCCGGGTGGTAATGTTACAATTGTGGTCAGCAAGGGTAAAGAAAAGGTTACAATGCCAAATCTTATAGGCCTTACTAAGGAAGCTGCGATTGCTTTGCTGGAACAGCAGGGACTCAAAGCAGAGGTTATTGAGGTAAGTGTTGTTGGTGAACCAAATGGCCAGGTGATTCGTCAGAGCTATGAAGCGGAGGTTAGTTTGGAAGTCGATACAGTTGTTAATATATATGTTAATGTTGTTAAGGAAACTCCAACAGAGGCACCGACGGAAGCTCCGACAGAAAAACCGACAGAAAAGCCAACGGAAAAACCAACGGAAACTCAAAAGGAAACAACTTCAGAAACTACTGGAACACCGGCAGCAACTCAGAGTAGTGCTGCTGCAACGGAATAATTATGCAGGGAAAGATAATTAAAGGTATCGGAGGCTTCTACTATATAGAAGTGGGAGCCGACGGTGTTTATGAGTGTAAAGCCAAGGGCGTGTTTAGAAATAAAAAGATAAAGCCGTTGGTTGGGGATAATGTTGTTATTGAAATTATAAGCGAGGATAAGAAACTCGGAAATATAGTGGATATATTACCGAGAAGCAATGAGCTGATAAGACCTGCTGTAGCTAATATTGATCAGGCTTTAATAATATTTGCAATAACTAATCCGGAACCTAATTATAATCTGCTAGACAGATTTCTGGTTATGATGGATTATCAGCGGGTACCTACAATAGTGTGTTTTAACAAAGCTGATTTGGCGGAAGAATCCGTCATTGAGGAATTGAGAAAGATATATGAGAACTGCGGATGTAAGGTGGTATTTACAAGTATGCGTAAGCAGCAAGGGGTAGATACCATAAAAGAGCTTATGGAAGGTAAAACTACCATATTGGCCGGTCCGTCAGGGGTTGGTAAATCTACGCTTACGAATTTGCTTACACCGGTGGCAAAGATGGAAACCGGTGATATAAGCAGGATAGGACGAGGTAAGCATACAACCAGACATTCTGAGATATTTACACTGTGGGAGAATAGTTATATATGTGATACGCCGGGATTTACATCTTTGATGCTGCCGCCTTTTGAAAAAGAGGATTTGAGATTCTACTTTGAAGAATTTTCAAACTTTGAAGGGAAATGCAGATTTAATGGCTGTGTGCATATAAGTGAGCCGGATTGTGCTGTTAAAAATGCAGTGACAGACGGAAAGATAAGTAATAGAAGATATAAAAGCTATGCTGAATTGTATGAAGAAATAAAAGCACAAAAGAAATACTGACATTTTGTGCGGGAAGAAGGAATGTATGAATATATTATCGCCATCGCTTCTTTCAGCTGATTTTAATAAGCTGGGAGCTGAGATAGAAGCAATTGATAATGCCGGAGCTGAGTATATACATGTGGATGTGATGGATGGATTGTTTGTTCCAAGTATATCTTATGGTATGCCAGTAATAAAATCTATCAGAAAATCAACAAAGAAGGTATTTGATGTGCATCTTATGATTAATGAACCTATCAGATACATTCAGGAGTTTGTGGAGTCTGGTTCGGATATCATAACTGTGCACGTAGAGGCTTGTGAGGATGTAGTGGCAACGCTTGAGAAAATCAAGTCATATGGAGTTAAGGCAGGAATTACCCTTAATCCGGCAACGCCAATATCTGCAATAGAACCATATCTTCATATGGTTGATATGGCACTTGTTATGAGTGTTAATCCGGGGTTTGGCGGACAGAAGTTTATTGAAACTTCTGTAGATAAAGTTAAGGAACTTAAGGCATTGAAGGATGCTAAAGGTCTTGATTTTGATATAGAGATTGATGGTGGTATTAATCTTGATAATGTTGCAACAGTAGTTGAGGCGGGAGCCAATGTTATCGTTGCAGGTTCGGCGGTGTTTAAAGGTGATGCGGCTGAGAATGTTAAGAAGTTTAAAGAGATTATGGATAAGTAGAAGGAGAAAAGTAAGATGAAGTTAGGTATCGTTGGACTTCCAAACGTAGGAAAAAGTACATTGTTTAATTCATTAACAAAGGCAGGAGCAGAATCGGCAAACTATCCGTTCTGTACAATTGACCCAAACGTGGGTATTGTTACAGTGCCGGATGACAGACTTGACAAGCTTGCAGCACTTTATAATTCAGCAAAGATTACACCTGCTGTTATTGAGTTCGTTGATATCGCAGGTCTTGTAAAGGGTGCATCAAAAGGTGAAGGACTTGGAAATCAGTTCCTTGCTAATATTAGAGAAGTTGATGCTATCGTTCATGTTGTAAGATGTTTTGAGGATGCGAACATTGTTCATGTTGATGGTTCTGTAAGTCCATTAAGAGACATAGAGACAATCAATCTTGAATTAATATTCTCAGATATGGAAGTTTTAGAGAGAAGACATGCTAAGCAGAAGAAGGCAGCTAATAACAATAAGGATATTGCTAAGGAAGTTGCTATGATAGAGCGTCTTATGAAGCATCTTGAAGAAGGTAACCTTGCAAAAAACTTTGAGAGAGAAGATGATGACGAGGAGGCTTTCTTTAAAGAGTACAATCTTCTTACAGCGAAGCCGGTTATCTTTGCTGCTAATGTTACAGAGGACGATTTGGCTGATGATGGAAACAGCAATGACTATGTGAAGGAAGTTAGAGAGTTTGCACAGAAGGAAAAATGCGGTGCATTTGTTATTTGTGCACAGATAGAGCAGGAAATAGCAGAACTTGATGAGGATGAGAAGAAGATGTTCTTAGAGGATTTGGGTATCAGTTCATCAGGTCTTGACAAGCTTATTGCTGCAAGTTACGAGCTTCTTGGACTTATCAGCTACTTAACAGCAGGTGAGACAGAGACTAGAGCTTGGACAATTACTAAGGGAACAAAGGCTCCACAGGCTGCCGGCAAGATTCACAGTGATTTCGAGCGTGGATTCATTAAGGCGGAGGTTGTGTACTATCAGGATTTGCTTGATTGTGGTACATACAACGGTGCAAAGGAAAAGGGCTTGGTACGTATGGAAGGCAAGGAGTACGTAGTAAAGGATGGAGATGTAATTTTATTTAGATTTAATGTGTAATGATATGCATTTATAAAAATACAAAGAAAATACAATTTAGACATTTCTATATCTTGGGCTTGTGTATGAGTGTGTCTACAAGATAATGTGTTGAATAGGCGGAAGCTAGATTTTATCTAGCTTCCGCCTAATTTTTTTATAAAAAAAGCTTGTGTTTTTGAAAAAAAGGGTTTATTATTGACATTAAAGTGGTGGCAAGTGGTAACTTTGTGACACTTTATGGAGGAAAGTGGTAGATTTCGAATCAAAATGGAGCGAAAAAACCAAATTGTGTAGTGGCATACCTCCGATGACTAAGTAAGGAGGAAGCCTGATATGTTCATGGGTGAGTATAATCATTCAATTGATAGCAAAGGTCGTTTGATTATGCCGGCAAAGTTTCGTGAAATTTTGGGCGAATCTTTTGTGGTCACAAAAGGTCTTGATGGATGTCTTTTTGTATATCCGGATTCAGAGTGGAAGATATTTGAAGACAAGTTGAAGACGTTACCGCTTACTAATAAGAATGCCAGACGATTCACGCGTTTCTTCCTTGCAGGAGCAGCAAACTGTGAGGTGGATAAGCAGGGAAGAATTCTTTTACCACAAGTGCTTAGGGAGTTTGCAGGCCTTGAGAAAGATGTGGTATTGGTAGGTGTTGCTTCGAGAATTGAAATCTGGAGTAAGAAACTTTGGGATGAGTCAGTTAATAACTACGATATGGATATGGATGAAGTGGCAGAAGATATGGCGAATCTCGGTTTTAGTATTTAATTGTTCAAGTGCTATTAGCTTGAGATAAATGATTTTATGAAGGTGTGTCGGTTATGGAATTTAAGCATAAGTCAGTTTTATTAGACGAGACAATTGAAAATCTTAATATCAAACCGAACGGGGTCTATGTGGATGGTACACTTGGTGGCGGTGGCCATTCACATGAGATCGCACGCCGATTAACGGATGGTGGCAGACTTATCGGTATTGATCAGGATGCAGATGCTATCGCGGCAGCAACGAAGAGATTATCTGAGTTTGCTGACAGAGTTACCATAGTGCGAAATAATTACTGCAATATGGATCAGGTTCTTAACGAACTTGGAATTGATAAGGTGGACGGTATTGTTCTCGATTTGGGAGTTTCATCATATCAGCTTGATACAGCTGAGCGAGGGTTTACATATAAAGTTGATGCACCTCTTGATATGAGGATGGATCAAAGGCAGGAGATTACAGCCAAAGATATTATCAACGGATATAGTGAGATGGACTTATATAGAGTTATAAGAGACTATGGAGAGGACAAGTTTGCTAAGAATATTGCTAAACATATAGTCGCAGCCAGAAAAGAGAAGACTATAGAGACAACATTTGAACTGAATGAGTTGATTAAGGCAGCTATACCGATGAAGTTCAGGGTAGCAACGGGACATCCGGCGAAGAAAACATTTCAGGCTATCAGAATTGAGCTGAACAAAGAGTTGGATGTTCTTGAGAATTCAGTTGATATGATGATAGACAGGCTGTCAGACGGTGGAAGGATGTGTGTTATAACATTCCATTCCCTTGAGGACAGAATTGTAAAGACCAGATTTAAGTACAATGAAAATCCGTGTACCTGTCCGCCGGATTTTCCGGTATGCGTATGTGGAAACAAGTCTAAAGGTAGTGTTGTTACAAGAAAACCGATTGTACCAACAGATACAGAGTTAGAGGAGAACAAGAGGTCTAAGAGCTCTAAGTTGAGAGTTTTTGAAAAATGTGATAAATAATAGGGAGGGATAATAATATGGCACGTAATACAAGAAATGTAAGTACACATCGTGCGGGTTATGTTAATGGTAGTGCTGCAAGAAAGCTTAATACAGCACAGGCAGCGCCACAGGTAGAAAAAAGAAGACGTATCGAAACGGAAGAGGAGCGTAGAGAGCGTCTGTTAAAAGAGCAGAATATTAGAAGAGCCAATCATATGAATTTTGTATATACATTGGCAGTAATAGGAGTTACATTGGTGATTTTTGGAATCTGCTGTCAGTATTTACAGTCTCAGGCGACTGCAAAGGCTAAGGCTGCACAGGTAGCAAGCTTACAGTCGCAGCTTACTGAACTTACAACTGCTAATGATGAGCTTGAGGTTCGTATTAATGCGGGAATAGACTATGAAGCTATATATAATTCAGCCATCAATGATTTGGGGATGGTTCATCCTAAAAAGAGTCAGGTGATAACTTTTGACGCAGGTGAAAGTGAGTATGTAAAGCAGTTTAGTGAGATACCAAAAGCTGAGTAGGTATATTTTGCGATTTGGAGAAGGATATGGCGACGAGTGAAAGAGTGAGAAAAAGCAGACTCAGAAGAAAAAGAGCAATGTTAATAAGTGCAAGAAACAAGATGAGTGTAACATTTGGACTTTTTGTTTTTGCACTTATTGTGTTGTCTATAAGAATACTTTTTATTAATTATGATCAGGGTGAGGCGTACTCTAAGATTGTGCTTAATCATCAATCTTATACATCTACCACATTGCCTTATAAACGTGGTCAGATATTAGATAGCAATGGTACGGTGCTTGCTTATAGTGAAAAGGTTTACAATCTTATATTGGACCCTAAAGTATTATTGTCTTATGAAAATTGTAAGGATAGTACACTTAATGCATTGGTACAGTGTTTTGGCCTGGAAAGAGAGTATCTGGAAAATCTGTTAGCTACTGAAAGTACAAGCCAGTATGAAAAGTTGTTAAAAGAGCTTACTGAAGATGATATAGCTGAGTTTATGAGTTTAAAGCAGAATGAGGATACTGCAAAAACTATAAAGGGTGTGTGGTTTGAGGAAAGTTACATACGAAAGTATCCATACGGTCAGCTTGCATGTGATGTTTTAGGTTTTGCAAGTACTGCTAATGGCGGAGAGCTTGGTTTGGAAAGACAGTATAATGACGAATTGTCAGGTATTGATGGTGCTTTATACAGTTATGTTAATGAAGATGTAGAATCACAGTCTGTTCAGAAAAACGCTGTTGACGGTTATAATATCGTAACAACTTTGGATTACAAGATTCAGAGCGCAGTAGAAAGTAATATATTAAAAGTGATGTCGGAAAGCCCGGCGACAGCCGCAGGTGTAGTTGTAATGAATCCGAATAATGGTGAAGTACTGGCTATGGCAAGTTATCCGTTCTTTGACCTTAATAATCCAAGAGATCTGAGTGGCGTTTATACAGAGGAAGAACTTAAGAATATGGATAATAAGGCGCAGTTGGATGCAATGTATGCTCTTTGGAGCAATTATTGCGTAAGTGCAATCTTTGAGCCGGGGTCAACATTTAAACCTTTTGTTGTTGCGGCGGGACTTGAAGAAGGCGTTATAAAGGATGGCGACAAATTCACATGTCTTGGTAATATGAAGATTGCAAATTACACCATTAACTGTCATATGCGAAAAGGCCATGGAGTGCTTGATGTAAGTGGCGGTTTGGAGCAGTCATGCAATCCGTGTATGATGCAGATTGGTGCGTTGATTGGTACAGAGAAGTTTCCTAAATATCAGTCGCTTTTCGGATTTGGTGGAAAGACCGGAATTGATTTGCCGGGTGAAGAGATTGGTATTGTATATAGTAATAATATGACTAATCTGGATCTTGCCTGTATTTCGTTCGGACAGAATGTCAATGTAACAATGATTCAGATGTGTGCAGCCTATGCATCTCTTATGAATGGCGGTAATTATTATCAGCCACATATGGTTAAGCGTATTGAGAAGGCAAGTGGTGAGGTTGTAAGTACTAATTCCGGAACACTTGTTAAGCAGACAATTACTGAAGAAACGTCAGCACTTATTAATAAATATTTAAGAGCAGTAGTTGAAGAAGGAACAGGTGGAGAAGTTAAGATTACCGGTTACGATATAGGCGGTAAGACAGGAACGGCACAGAAGATTCCAAGAGAAGATAAGAAATGGGTTATGTCATTTATTGGTGGTGTTCCTATGGATAATCCTCAGTATCTTGTGTTTTCAGTAGTGGATGAGCCATATGGTACAACAGGTACTAATAATTATTCATCTGATGCTAAAAAAATATTTAAAGGTCTTATGAATGATCTGCTTCCATATATGGGTATTTATAAAGATACTCAGGAGGAGGAAAGTACAAAAACTGATATTCCTGTTGATACAGGAGTGGAGTTGCCGAATATGGATAATGCCGGTAGCGCAGAAAACGAGACACAGAATGCTACAGAAGGTGAAACAGCTAGTGAAACAACAAGCGAGAGCACAAGTCAGACACAGTAGTTTGGTAGTGGCTGTACATTTTTAACATACAACTGAATAGTAAGAATAACCCCAAATTGTTGCTAATAATATATTATAAATGTGTCGCGGTTTGGGGTTTTTATATGGACAATAAAGTGCGTACCAGACACAGACGTAAAATAATAGTAACACTTCTTATAATACTTCTGTGTATGGTGATGCTTGTGGGAAGGCTGTTCTACGTTATGATAATAAAATCAGTTTATTATCTTGAATTGGCGGAGGAGCTGCATGAGAGAGAGCGAAGCATCAAAGCAGCAAGGGGAAGGATACTTGACACAAATGGAGTGGTGCTTGCTGATAACAAAACAGTCTGCACTATATCTGTAATACATAGTCAGATTACTGACAAAGAAGCAGTGATAGATATGCTGTCTAAGGAGCTGGGATTATCTGAAGATGAGGTCAGAAAAAGAGTGGAAAAAGTATCTTCCATAGAAAGAGTTAAAGCGAATGTTGAGAAGGAAGTTGGTGATAAAATAAGAGCCTACAATATGGATGGGGTAAAAGTTGATGAAGACTATAAGAGATTCTATCCATATGGGACACTGGCTTCCAAAGTGTTAGGTTTTACAGGTGCGGATAATCAGGGGATTGTAGGGCTTGAATCAAAATACGAGGGAGTTCTTGCAGGGGAGAATGGTTATATTCTTACTCTTACGGATGCGTGGGGCGTTGAACTTAACGGTAGCGAAGAAAAGCGCAGTGAGCCGGTTGCGGGAAGTGATCTTTATATAAGCATTGATTATAATATACAGTCCTATGCACAGCAGTTAGCAGAAAAAACACTAACTCAAAAGGGGGCAAAAAGTGTTTCAATTATAGTAATGAATCCACAAAATGGTGAAATTATGGCAATGACTAATGCACCTGAATATGATTTGAATAATCCTTATGTGTTAAATACAGAGCAGGAAGTTAATTCATCCAATAAGATGGATTTGTTAAATAATATGTGGAGAAATTTCTGCATAAATGACACATATGAACCGGGGTCGATATTCAAGATAGTGACGGCGACAGCTGCTCTTGAGGAGGGCGTTGTTTCACTTGATGACAGATTTAGTTGTATAGGTCATGCAACCGTTGCAGACAGAAGAATCAGATGTCATAAAACTACAGGACATGGTACACAGACGTTCACGGAAACGGTTATGAATTCCTGTAATCCGGCGTTTATAGAATGGGGAAGACGTGTGGGAACGGAGAAGTTTTTTAGTTATATGAACAGATTGGGGCTGCTGGGAAAGACCGGGATAGATTTGCCCGGAGAGGCGGGGACTATTGTTCATAAGAAGGAAAATGTTAAGGAAGTTGAACTTGCAACCATGTCTTTTGGACAGTCGTTTCAGATAACTGCAATACAGATGTTAAGAGCAGCCAGTTCTGTGATTAATGGAGGGAATCTTGTCACACCACATTTTGCGGTAAAGAGTGTAGATTCTGATGGGCAGACTGTGGCGGAATATAATTATGAGATACAGGCAGGGGCTATCAGCAAAGAGACTAGTGATAAGATGAGGACGGTGCTGGAACAGGTGGTGGAAAGCGGAGGCGGTAATAAGGCGTATATAGCAGGATTTTCCATAGGCGGAAAAACGGCTACATCTCAAAAGTTGCCACGAAGTGCAAAAAAGTATGTATCATCATTTGTCGGATTTGCCCCGGTGGAAAATCCGAAGATTATAGCAATGTGTATAATTGATGAACCGCAAGGAGTGTACTATGGTGGAACTATAGCAGCACCGGTTATAAAAGAGTTATATGAAAATGTGTTACCATACCTTGAAATTAATGGTGATTGATAGTAAAATAATAAGGATACAGTAAGGAAGTGAGGAGCGACTGTAATGATGAATCTTATGAATAAAAAAGTGCTTGTTGTAGGTACGGGAATAAGTGGTATGGGGGCAGTGAAACTGCTTAATCAGGTAGGTGCCGATGTTGTGTTATATGATGGTAACGACAAGCTGACGGTTGAAGAGGTTGAAGCAAAGCTTGCAGGAGAAAAGGCAGAAATTATTATAGGGGAATTACAGGATGGTGTTTTAACAGGCATTGATTTGGTGGTTATAAGTCCGGGAGTGCCTATAGACAGTCCGCTGGTTTTACGTTTTAAGGCGGCTGGAATTCAGGTGTGGGGTGAGATTGAACTTGCTTATAATTATGATAAAGGTTCGGTTCTTGCCATTACAGGTACTAACGGAAAAACTACAACTACAGCACTTGTAGGACAGATTGTAGGTGCATGGGCTGAGAAAACATTGGTTGTAGGCAATATAGGTAATTCGTATACTAAGGAAGTTTTGAATTCTACTGAAGAATCTTATACGGTTGCAGAGATAAGCAGTTTTCAGTTGGAAACGGTATATGAGTTCAGACCTAAAGTGAGTGCCATACTTAATATAACACCGGATCATCTTAACAGACATCATACTATGGAGTGTTATGCACAGACTAAGGAATTGATAAGTGCAAAGCAGACAAAAGCTGAGATATGTGTTTTGAATTATGATGATGAGATGCTCAGAGCTTTTGGCGGGGAATGCAGTGCTTCTGTTGTGTGGTTTTCAAGAAAGATAAAGCCTGAAGTCGGTGCGTACTTAGATGGAGATATGATTAAGTACACAGATGGAGTTTCGGATGTAGATGTTATTAATGTGCATGATATGAATCTTATCGGTGCACATAACTATGAAAATGTTTGTGCTGCGGTTGCTATAACAAAGGCTGCCGGAGTTCCGCTGGATATTATTACAGAGCAGATTCGTATATTTAAAGCCGTGGAGCATCGAATAGAATATGTAGCAACTAAGAATGGTGTTATGTATTATAACGACTCTAAAGGAACGAATCCTGAAGCAGCGGTTAAAGCTATTGAGGCGATGTCAAGACCTACCATTCTTATTGGTGGAGGATATGATAAAGGTTCTGAGTTTGATCTGTATGTCAAAGCATTTGGCGATAAAGTTAAATTACTTATTCTTATAGGTCAGACCAAGGATAAGATTGCACAAACTGCCAGAGAGAATGGTTTTGATAATATTATCTTTGCTGACTCTATGGAAGAGGTTGTTAAGATATGTTTCGAAAATGCTGTTTCGGGAGATGCGGTATTGTTATCACCGGCTTGTGCAAGCTGGGGTATGTTTGACAACTATGAGCAGCGAGGCAATATGTTTAAAGATTATGTTAATGCTTTATAATGGCGGGGGCCTGTATGAGTGAGAAAAGTGAAGTGAAGAAAAAAAAGAAAGTAACAAGCAAATATTTTGATTACAGTCTTTTGTTTGTTGTTATATTTATGGTGGGATTTGGTGCTATTATGATATATAGTGCCAGTTCCTATGCAGCACAGATGGAGGGGAATGCAGCAGAGCATTATTTTATAAGACAGGTGCTTTTTTCTGTAATTGGTTTTGTTGGTATGTTTATTACGTATAAGATTGATTACAGATATTGGAGAAAATTTGCTCCTATTATATTTATAGGTGCTGTATTGCTTATATTTATGCTTATTCCGTTTGGCTCTTCCGCCAATGGAGCAACAAGATGGATCAGATTTGGTGGGATTGGTGTTCAGCCGGCAGATTTGGCTAAAACAGCGGTTATTATTATGGTTTCATCACTATGTTGCAGTCTGGGTGATAAGATGAAGCAATTTAGGTATGTAATTCTTGTATGTGGTGTAACTGCCGGATTTTTATCACTGCTTATATATGTTATTTCAAACAATCTTAGTAGTGCTTTAATTGTAATTGCGATTGCACTTGTAATGACATTTATTGTATATCCTGGATATAAGATATATGTTGCATTTGCAAGTGTTGCAGTTGCTGCGGTGGTAGGCATATATAGTTATGTTACAAGTATGGTTAAGTCAGGAACCATGCCGGATAGTTTCAGATTGGAACGAATTTTGGTATGGACTAATCCTGAAAATTACGCTACAGGTAAAGGTTTCCAGACGGTTCAGGCACTTTATGCAATTGGTTCAGGAGGTCTTTTTGGTAAAGGTCTGGGAAAGAGTCTGCAGAAGCTGGGATATATTCCGGAATCACAAAATGATATGATTTTTTCTATTATATGTGAGGAGTTGGGATTGTTTGGTGCGGCTTGCGTAATATTTGTATTTGGTATAATGCTTTGGAGAATTGCAAGTATTGCTCAGAATGCACCGGATTTGTTTGGAACAATGCTTGCAGCAGGTGTGTTTGCGCATATAGCAATACAGGTTGTGCTTAATATTGCAGTTGTGACTAATTTTATTCCTAATACGGGTGTGTCATTGCCGTTTATAAGTTACGGAGGTACATCCAGCGTAGTTTTACTTGCTGAGATAGGTATTGTTCTTAATATATCCGGCAAGATAAAGCAGGAAAAGTAGCTAAAGGTGAGAGGTCAGGAGTCAGGTTAATATGAATTCGGATTTTAGAGTGGCTAATGGTGGCAGGCAGCACAAGAGGCTGCGTGCTACAAAGAAAGAGCCTTTTAGAAAAAGTACATATATCAAATGGTTTGTAGTTGTTGTGGTGATTCTCGCCGTTGTGTCATTGGGAGTATCTTTTGTGGTTTTTAAGGTAACTGATGTGCAATATGAGGGAAGTGATTATTACGGAAAAGAGGAGCTTAATCAGCTTATATTTGGTTCGGATGCACCCAATGCTCTGTTATATAAGTTTTTTGGTGATAAAGATAAAGAGATTCCATTTGTTGAAAAGTATGATGTGGATATAGAATGGCCGAACAAAATGATTGTAACTGTGTACGATAAACCTATAGTCGGTTACATTAATTATATGGGCTGTAATATGTATTTTGACAGAGAGGGGATGGTTGTTGAAAGCTCTTCAAAGAGCTATGAGGGAGTACCGGAAGTGTATGGTTTGAAGTTCGATTCAATAGTTCTTAATACTAAATTGGATGTGGGCGACAATGATATGTTTGCCAGAATTCTGGAACTTACACAAGGCTTCGATAAATATGAGTTAGACATAGACAGAATTGTGTTTAATTCATCTTATGAAGTGATTTTGGATATTGATGACATTAAGGTTGAGTTAGGTGAGCCTAAAGACTGCACGGACAGGCTGTACATTTTAAAGCAGATGTCTGCAGGCTTGGAGGGGTTAAAAGGGACTTTAAAGCTATCGGATTATGATGGAACACAAACTTCGATTATTTTTACAAAAGAAAAATAAAAAATGTGTTGATATTTTTCTAAAAAAATTATATCATAAAGTGTAGTGCAAAAAGTTATTTAAGGAGGCAGTACTTTGTTAGAGATAAAGACAAACGATTCAGAAGCATCGGCAAAGATTATAGTAGTAGGTGTTGGTGGCGCTGGTAACAACGCTGTCAATAGAATGATAGATGAGAATATAAGTGGTGTTGAGTTTATTGGTATCAACACAGATGGACAGGCTTTACAGTTATGTAAGGCACCAACAGCAATTCAGATTGGTGAAAAGCTTACAAAGGGACTTGGCGCCGGAGCTCAGCCTGAGATTGGCGAGAAGGCGGCAGAAGAGAATATTGAAGAACTTACAGAGGCTATTATGGGCTCT
>JAFQIQ010000131.1 GCA_017397445.1 Lachnospira sp. | reverse complement strand
ACTATTATTATGAGAAGATATATGATGAAGATTGCGGAAGAACTTGGCAGAAAGTCCGGATGTATGGGACTTATCACAGGCGAGAGTATAGGACAGGTTGCAAGTCAGACAATGCAGAGCTTATATTGTACAAATGAAGTGTGTACAATGCCTGTGTTCAGACCGGTAATTGGCTTTGATAAGCAGGATATCATTGATTTGTCGGAGAAAATCGGAACTTACGAGACATCAATTCAGCCGTTTGAAGACTGCTGTACAATATTTGTTGCAAAGCATCCGGTGACAAAGCCTAATATTAATGTTATTAAGAATGATGAATTAAAACTTGCGGATTGTATAGATGAACTTTTAAAGACTGCCCTTGATACAGTGGAAGTGATTGAAGTGCAGTAAATTATAAACACAAAAGCCTGTCTTAAAGACAGGCTTTCGTGAAAAAAGGAGTGACTCATATTGTCAAACAACTATGAGAAATGAAAATGATTATATGGATTACACCATATATGGTGCTAATACCGAAAGGATTGTTTCGACGTCTGATTCAGCGTGGATATTAAGGTCAATAGGCTTAGATAAGTCTAAGCTGAAAATACCCATGATTGACTTAGCGTCAATAACGTATCTGCCTGAAACAAGATCGAAGTCTACGTCGAACTTTGTGATGTCGTTAACAAATGACTTAACCTTGTCAATTGAATTCAATTAAATCTGTACTGTTTTCATAAAAACCTCCTAAGTATTAATTATTCGTCTTCTTAAGAATATAATAAATTCTTGTTGGGATTATGTCAACATATTTAAGTGCAAAATTAGTAAAAATACTGTAAAGGATGGGAGAATTATAAGTATTATGAGAACTGTTGCTATACACAATCTTGGATGTAAGGTTAATTCTTATGAAGCGGAGTCTATGGAACAGCTTTTAAAGACTGCGGGATATAGTGTTGTGCCTTTTTCGGAGGAGTATCTTGCAGATGTATATATTATTAATACATGTTCTGTTACTAATATAGCTGACAGAAAGTCAAGACAAATGCTTCATAAAGCTAAAAAAATGAATCCTGATGCGGTGGTGGTTGCTGCAGGCTGTTACGTTCAGGCTGATGAAGCTAATGCTAAAGCTGATGAGGCAGTGGATATTGTTCTTGGCAATAATAAGAAGATTGATATTGTGACTGCGCTAGATGAGTATTTTAAGGATAAGGAACATAATAGTTTTGTTGTTGACATTGCAAATGATAATTCCTACGAGGCTCTTTCAATCAACTCAGCAGGGGAGCATACAAGAGCGTATATTAAGATTCAGGACGGTTGCAATCAGTTTTGTTCTTATTGTATTATACCGTATACCAGGGGCAGAATAAGGAGCAGGGCACTTGTGGATATAGTGTCGGAGGTCGAAAAGCTGGTAAGTAATGGCTATAAGGAGTTTATTCTTACAGGGATTCACTTGAGTTCCTACGGTCTTGAAAAGAAAAGTACAGTGACACAGGCAGGAATCTCTGAGGATTATCAGTCTCTTGATGCTACAGGGGAGACGCTTTTGGATGTCATAAAGGCCGTAAATGCTGTGGATGGAGTTGAACGAATTCGTTTGGGTTCGCTAGAACCAAGAATTATAACGGAAGAGTTTGCAAGAGAGCTTGCGACAATGAGTAAGGTTTGTCCGCATTTTCATCTGTCATTACAAAGCGGAAGTGATGCAGTGCTTAAAAGAATGAATCGAAAGTACGATACTAAGGAATACTATTCAAAATGTGAGATATTAAGGAAATATTTCTATAAGCCGGCTATTACAACTGATGTTATTGTGGGTTTTCCGGGTGAGACTGAGGAAGAATTTGAAGAGACTAAGCAGTTCCTTCAGAAAGTGCATTTTTATGAGATGCATATATTTAAGTATTCCAGACGTAAAGGTACTGTTGCTGATAAAATGCCGGGACAGGTTGCTGACAATATTAAGACTGAGCGCAGTAATGAACTTTTGAAGCTGGCTGAGGTTATGTCGAGGGAATACAGGGAACAGTTTGTAGGTGTTAAATGCGGTGTTCTTTTTGAAGAGAGGGTAACTTTGGAGGAAAAGCAGTTGTACACAGGTTACACCGGTAATTATATTAAGGTGAATATCAGTTGCGATGACGCGAAAGAAAATGCTTTGGCGGATTCTGAGTCGCAGCTGGATGAGGCGATTATTAATAAAGAAGCAAGAGTTCTTATAACAGGCGTTGATGAAAAGAGCGGTGTGGCTTTGGGAAGATTGCTTGCAACAGGTAAATAGTTGTTAAATTCTTCTTGAATTTATGAATGCAATATTATATAATTGTCTGTATTATTTGATAAATATAGGATTTATTAGACAGAAAGGGCACTCGAGGCTCTGGATTGGAGGAGTTTATGGAACTTGTAAACATTAGAGATTTATATCGCAATAAGGAAGAGTATCTTAATAAGGAAGTTAATATTGGCGGTTGGCTTAGAAATATCAGAGACGGTAAGAACTTTGGTTTCCTTGTTATTAATGACGGTACATTTTTTGAGCCTATTCAGGTAGTGTATTCAGATGCACTTGGTAATTTTGCAGATATTAATAAGTTAAATGTTGGTGCTGCTTTGATAGTGAAGGGTACATTGGT
>JAFQIQ010000130.1 GCA_017397445.1 Lachnospira sp. | reverse complement strand
TATTTTTTCATTCAACGGACTTTCTTTTTGTACTGACTCTACCATTTATTTGTAAACCCTCTTTATCATCTCAAAACTTATTCGGGAAATTTATACCTTACTTTGCAGCCTGAATTGTGCCCGTACGGTTCGTGAGAGCCATATTTATTTAGAATAAGGATAACAATATCAACAGAAGATAAAACTCTATTATATATAAGGTATACCAACGAGAAAAAAGCAAATAAAAATAAGTATTAACAATTAAACTTTTAAAGATTATGAAAATGGAAATGTATGTAGCACCGGAACTCGAAGTTCTGGAAGTAATTGTGGAAAAAGGCTTCGAAGGAAGCACTGAAGGCGGATTCAATTTCCCTGAAGGTGACTAAAGAAAAGAATATTGTTTTATAAACTTTTATTAATTAATAAATTTTAGAGAATGAAAACAAAACATTTATTGACCGGTTTGGTACTTCCGGCACTTTTTGCTGCTTGTACCGCTGAAGAAATCGAAACCTCAAATGGAATGATTCAAAATGATTTGAATCAACGTCCTACTGTAGGTGATGTAACTCTTGGCTTTGGCGGAGTTAACTCTCGTGCTGCATTGGATGAGGACGGTTTGTACAATACTATCGAATTTACAGAAAATGAAGATGGTATCGGTGCACGTATTATCGACAGCTATTCTGCTGCAGGTGTAAAAGATAAGAACGACAAGCGCGTAGCATGGAAGGATTATGAAATTACTGACTATGCTTCAACTAACTATCGCTATGTTTACAATGGTGATGTATGGGCTACCAATGCCTTGATGGTTGAAGGTAACTATATGTTCTACTTCCCATACAATGAAAAGAACTTGAGCCGTGGTCCATTGGAAATCATCACTCCGATTCATCAGACAGTTAAGCCTAATGAAGACGGCGGTGAAAAGAATGCCATCGCTGAACTTTATGCTGGTGAAAATCCAGTATTCGTAGGCTATAAGTTCATCTCTGCCGAAGATCAGGAATTGGAACAGAATGTGGATATGAAGCCTGTATTTGCATATCCTTACATTACTTTGACAAACAATTGGGAAATTGAAGAAGATGGTGATGAATTTGGACAGGATGTAACTATTACTAAGGTTGTTTTCTCCTCAACAGAAGGATTATTGAAGGATATGTATGTTGTTAACCACGATTATCTTCGTAATAATTTGACTGAAAAGGTTACCTATACTGCAGCATCCAGTGTGGTTACTTTAATAAATGCTGGTAATTGGACTGATGATGCGAAGCTTTTGAAGAATGCCACTACTACTTCTATCGCAACAGCTCCTGCAACTGCCAAAGATGTCGAAATTACTGTAGAATTCGAAGATGGTTTGGAATTGGCTTACGGTGAAGAATATTCATTCTATGTTGTATTGCCGGCTGCTGTTTATGGTGCAGGTGCTTTGGATATGACTATCTATACCGAAGATGGTAAGATGATTGGTAAGGTTACTGAAGGAGCTGATAAAGACATAGAAGAAATCGTTACATTTGACAATGGAAAGACCATGAGATTTGCTCCTGGTAAGCGTTATGCAACTCAAGAATATAACTTCCCGACTGGCAAGAAGCCGGAAACTAAGAAGAATCCGGGTAAGTATGGTGTATACGAAATCACAGGTGACGATCTTGCTTTGATTGACGAAATTGCTCCAGCTCCGGTTATTTCTACATTGAGTGAATTCGAAGCGTTCTTGAAGAGCATTGATGAAAATGTTGAAACATTGAAGGAAATTGAAACTCAACGTACAACAGGTGAAGGCGAATTTATCTTGGCACAGGTTGAGGATGAAGACGGTAATCCACTTTATGCAGAACTTACTTTGAACAAGGAATTCTTGCAGCTGCTTGAAGAATATAACTACGATGGTGAAATTGAATTCTTGTCTAAGATGCGTGCTGAAGGTACTGCAACAAGTGCTAACCAACTTGTACTTGATGATATTAAGTTCAATGGTGGTTTGATTGCAACTGAAGGTTATACTACAGTTAAGAATATCACATTGGGACAAGACTTGACAGTAGAAGGTGGTGTTCTTACAATCAACCATACTGCACCTTATGCAAAGACTATTGAAGTTAAGGCTGGTGAAGCTATCGTAGCTAATGCAGCATTTATGCCGGAAGCTTGGAATGTAGCAATTGACAATATCATTGTTGCTGGTGAAACTCTTGACGATGAAGATGAAGTAATTGCTACAGGTAAGGTTACATTGAATTATACTGGTACATCACACCTTGGTAGCAGCAGAGCAAAAGTTGCCGGTGGTGAATTGGTTATCGGTTCTAATGTTACTGCAATCGTAGGTGGTTCTACTAATTGGGCTAAGGGTACTGTAACTAACAATGGTAAGATTAATATCCAGAATGCTGGCTCAGACCTTACTATCCTTGATGGTGTTAAGCTTGTTAATGCAGGTAAAGTTGAAGGTAATGGTTCTTTGATTAATAAGGGTGAAATCGAAACTTCCAAGAACTTGACAGTTGCTAACAACGAAGGTGCAATTAAGGTAACAGACAAGAAAGTATTGCTTACTGTAAATGCAGGTACAGCTAAAGGTATTATTGACAATACAGAAGCTGGTATGGTAGTGAACAATGGTTCTAATGAAGTTGTTGCTTACCTCGAATCATTGGTTAACGACGGTGCTGAAGAATTCTCTTATGACGAAGCAAGTGGTATTACTAAGTATGTATTGAGCGGTGAATGGGAAGTAAATGAAAATACAGATATGGAAACTGTTGTTGAATTTGCTGAAGGTTCAAGCCTCTATGTAGGTAACGATGCAACATTGACTATGAAGGCAAACGCAATCATTGCTTCTAACGTAACCTGGACTGGTCGTAAGACAGCTGCAACTACAGGAACAACTGTAAACTTTGAAGAAGTTGATGGTGTACAAACTAAGATTATCTACAACAAGTATGACAGCGATGATGCAGATGAAACACCTGATACATACTATACATTGACTGTAAATTACTTGAATGTAAATTATAATGGTGACCCTTCTACTCATGAATATGATAAGCTTATAAATGCAGTAGCTAATGAAACTGTTAACTTGACAGGTGTAGTTGATTTGACTTCTGCTTTGACTATTGATAAGAATATCACTATCAAGGGTGGTACAATCATAGGTAAGCCTATCACTGTCGCTCCAGCTGCTAAGGTGGTATTCGATGGTGTAACTTTCAACAATGGTACAGCAGGTAATGAATCTTCTATCTACTTGAAGAATTCTACTCAAAACATCACTGTTAAGAACTGTACTTTTGAAGGTAGTGCTTGGGATGCATTGCAGATTGTAGACATCAAGAATAATATCGAAGTTACAATCGAAGGAAATACATTCAAGACTCTTCCTACTGCAAACATACATGGTAGCTATATCCATATTGCAAATGAAACTGTTTTGACTAATTCATCAATCGTTATCAAGAATAACACATTTGAAGAACAAAACGTTGCTACAGGTGACTATATGGTTAAGATTTACGGTGTGATTGCATTCGATCAGATTACAGCTGGTGGTAATACTTTCGCTGATGGTTATAAACCTTCTGCTAATCAGATTTACATTGCGAAGGTTACAAATTATGAAAGTGCAGCTGCAGCTGATGAAAAAGAAGATGATCAAACTGTTTACAATAAGTTTACAGCTTCTACACCTTCTACTTTGTAATTTGAATTTAATTTTCTTTATAAAAAAGAGTGTGTCATATGACACACTCTTTTTTTATTGATACGAGACATAAGATTATAATCACGCTTTCAATTGGTTGTTTAAAACAATCCTATATTTACTCTTGCTCTTGAGCTTTTGTTCCACCGGTAACTGTAACTAAATTATAGTAGTCAGCAGACGCTGCATCTACCCAAACAGCATTCTTATTATCTGCAGCCACTTCTGAGATATTTATTACATTAGTCAAATTAATGTCTGCACCAGCTTTGCTTTTTACTAAGATTGCAGCTTTCTCCTCTGTCTTGAAGACTGTATTAGAAACATTCAATGTAACCTTTTGAGCTGTGACATACTGTTCGTCTATCTTGATGCCACGTCCGTCAGAACAAGCAATCATATCAATGGTACAACCTTCGAGACTTACGGTCTGACCATTCGGCTGTATCCAAATAGCATATGTATCTGAGGTATTGGCATCATTGATGGTTACATTGTTAAGATTACCACCGGCTTTCAAAGCAATAGCCTTGTCTGTGGTTACATTTATCAATTCCACCTCACAACCAAAATTCAAATCATGACGATTCCAAGGGCCATCATTATGACCGCAATTAGTAATATGGGCATTCTTGATAATCAACTTTGCACCATTGGTTGTAATATTATTCCAATCGCTGTTTATTTGATTGAAAGTAATTGTTTTTCCTGCTCCGTCAATAATAATCGTTTTGGTATTTTCTGTTCCAAATGCCAGATCTTGCCATGCAGTAACAGTAGTTTTCAAATCTTGGGTAAGTTTAACTGCCACTTGCGACTTGTTTTCTTTATTGACAAGTGTTAAGAAATGAGTACTATCTGAAACGGAAATATATTCAGTGGCATCTCCATTTTCATCAACACTGAAAGATGGTACAGATTCATCAGCTTCGTCACCCATAATCTGTCCTCCTGTAACTGTTACTGTTTCTTGTACTATAGGAGTATCATCATTTTCCTCTGTAACAACCACATTTACAGTCACAGAAGTAGATGAAGTGTTCGAGCCGTTTGTAGCAGCAAGAGTGGTAGCGACCGGGACGTATGCCAATCCGTCAATCACTTCCGTAGAAACCGGATTGTCTACAGGGATGTAAGTCAATGTTCCTGTAGCAGGATTGAATTCGTAGTATCCACCAGTCATGTTACCATTAGAAGCTTCTGATGCCTTTACATCATATACATTGCCGTCTCCGCCATCAACTTTCACAGCCAGGAGTCCACCTACGTTCTTCAAGGTTGCTGTAGCGCCATTGTTAATGGTACCAATCATCGGAGCATCAAGTTTACCGGCTTCACGCAAACTCATGTCGATCTTATTATCCTTATCTGGTGCTGGAAATACCACGTAATCCAAATCAGCAGGACTACCTCCGAAAATCAAACCGCTGAAGGTTGCAGTAGAAGAACCATCACCCTTGATCAAGGTCATATAACCGTTGATTGTACCATTGTTCCCGCTTACATAGATCTTGTCACCTTTACTCCATAAAGTGGCTTTGTTTTCTCCAATTGTAGTACGGGAATCGACATCCTTACCTATTTCCAACGTAAACAGTTGTCCTTCGCCAGATGGCTGGCTAATTATTTCTTCATTCTGACAGCCTGTTGCCAATGTGGCCAACACAGCTGCACCTACAAATACTTTCTTCATAGTACTTCCATTTATCCCCAACCGGGGGCTGATATGCCTCCGTCATTGTTACCGTTACCGCTATTGGAATATCCATATTCCACAGCAACCAAGAGAGTCTCAATTTCTGGAGGGATATAATTATTCTTCATTTGTTAATAAAAGGAATCAGCATGGATTCCCGGCAATCAAGCCTTGTCCATGCCGATTCAATATGTACTCAATTTTTTAATTGGTTTTCAATTAGTTGTTAGCAGAAGATACATTCAAAGTTGTACAAACATCATCATTTACCTTACCAGCAACATCTCCTGTTCCCAATTCATCAGTAGTATAAGTTATAGTACCTGTAGCAACAACGCTTTCAGCCCATGTCAATACCGTGTTCTTGCAAACGTGAATATTAGTAGCCTTTGTCAAGCTGATATTAGCATAACCACTAAAACCATACCATGATAC
>JAFQIQ010000129.1 GCA_017397445.1 Lachnospira sp. | reverse complement strand
CTTCCATAGAAGTTACCTTTAAAAGAGGAACTTCTGTAGGCTGATCGTTTTCGTCTAAAGCAACCATTACGAAAAATGCACGATTGACAGGATGTCTTGAACCGTCAAGACGTTCTACATAAGTGTCAATTCTGATTTCCATAGAGGTTCTTCCTGTGTAGGTTATATATCCTATCATTACGATTGTATCGTTAATGTAGCATGCTTCTTTGAACTGTAAATTATCTATGCAGGCTGTGGTTACATTGCATTCGCTGTGCCTTTTAGCAACAATTCCCGCAACTTCGTCCAGCCACATAAGCAACTGACCACCGAATAGACGTCCTGCACCATTCATATCTCTGGTGAATAAAAGATGAGATACTTCTGTTTTTGAGTCAGCAACACATTTTTCTTTTCTCATAGATGCTCTTCTCCTTGTCTGATAATGCAACATTATACAACATATTTTGTTCAAAATGAAGTGATAAATTATAGTTTATAAAAATTTTGCTGGTAATCTTAGAATAACTATGCTATAATCGGTTAGTATGTACATTGTCTACGTATAATTTGTGCGTAGTTATAAGAAAGAAACATTATACATATATTTAAGGAGGAAGTATTTACAATGAGTTTCAAAGTTGAACAGATGGAAGAGAAGAATATGGTTAAGCTCGTTATCGAGACTAGCGCAGAAGAGTTCGAGACAGGTCTTAATGCCGCATATAATAAGAGCAAGAGTAAGATTAATGTTCCTGGATTTAGAAAGGGCAAGGCTCCTCGTAAGATGATTGAGAAGCTTTATGGTGCAGAGGTATTCTTTGAGGATGCAGCTAACGCAATCATTCCTGATGCTTATGCAACAGCAGCTACAGAGAGTGGTCTTGATATTGTTTCTCAGCCAAGCATTGATGTTGTTCAGTTAGAGAGTGGCAAGCCATTTATCTTCGAGGCAGTTGTTGCAACAAGACCTGAAGTAGAACTTGGCACATACAAGGGCGTTGAGGTGTCTAAGTATGAGACAGAAGTTTCAGACGAGGATGTTGAGGCTGAGATTAAGAAGGTTGCAGAGCAGAACTCAAGAACAGTATCAGTTGAAGACAGAGCTGTTAAAGATGGCGATATGACAGTTATCGATTTCGAGGGCTTTGTTGACGGCGTTGCATTCGAAGGCGGCAAGGGTGAGAACTATCCGTTGACAATCGGTTCACACTCATTTATTGATACATTTGAAGAGCAGATTATCGGTATGAATATCGGTGATGAGAAGGAAATCAATGTTACATTCCCAGAGGAATATCATGCAGAGGCACTCAAGGGTAAGCCTGCTATGTTCAAGGTTTCTGTTAAGGAGATTAAGGAGAAGCAGTTGCCTGACATCGATGATGATTTCGCTCAGGATGTATCTGATTTTGATACACTTGATGAGTATAAGGCTGATCTTAAGACTAAGTTGGCTGACAGAAAGGCTTCTGAGGCTAAGTCTAAGAAGGAGTCAGAGGCAATTGAGAAGGTTGTTGAGGCTGCAAAGATGGATATTCCAGATGCTATGATTCAGACACAGATTCAGAGAATGGCAGAGGATTTTGCAAGAGGTTTACAGCAGCAGGGTCTTTCACTTGAGCAGTACTTCCAGTTTACAGGAATGACAGCAGATAAGGTTCTTGATGAGATGAGACCTGAGGCAATCAAGAGAATTAAGAACAGTTTAGTTCTTGAGGCAGTTGCTAAGGCAGAGAATATCGAAGTTTCAGATGAGGATTTCGAGGCAGAACTTAAGAAGATGGCTGATATGTACAATATGGAGCTCGATAAGGTTAAGGAGCTTATGGGAGATAAGGAAGCTGAGCAGATGAAGGGTGATATTGCTATTCAGAAGGCAGTAGAGCTTATTGCATCTTCAGCAGTTGAGAAGTAATTATTGAGCGATATATCGCATGAATGGAGGCATCGTATGAGTTTTATACCTTATGTCATAGAACAGACAAGTCGTGGTGAGAGATCTTACGATATTTATTCAAGACTCTTAAAGGATAGAATTATCTTTTTAGGAGAGGAAGTTACAGATGTTTCAGCTAATTCCGTAATAGCACAGATGCTGTTTTTGGAGGCAGAGGATCCGGGTAAGGACATACATTTTTATATTAACAGCCCTGGTGGTTCCGTATCAGCAGGTTTGGCGATATATGATACTATGCAGTATATTAAGTGTGATGTTTCTACTATTTGTATGGGACTTGCTGCCAGCATGGGAGCGTTCCTCCTTGCCGGAGGTGCAAAGGGTAAAAGATATGCCCTTCCTAATGCAGAGATTATGATTCACCAGCCATCAGGTGGTGCAAGGGGTCAGGAAACAGAAATCAGAATTATGGCAGAGAATATCTTGAAGAAGAGACAACAGTTGAACGAGTTATTGGCTGCTAATACAGGTAAGTCAGTAGAAGAGATTTCGCGCGATACAGAGCGAGACAACTTTATGACAGCGCAGGAAGCGCTTGCATACGGTCTTATTGACGGCGTAGTTGAAAAGAGATAGTAGATGCAAGGGCTGTTGTTAGCGCAACAGCCCTATTTGCTTTATAGAAAATGGATTTTGGAGGATAGACAGTATTATGGCAGGCAGAAATATGGAAGAGCGAACCAGATGTTCATTCTGCAACAAGGCTCAGGAGCAGGTTAGAAAGCTTATTGCAGGGCCTAATGGTGCGTATATCTGCGATGAATGTGTTGGGATATGCAGTGATATTCTTGATGAGGAATTTTTAAGAGACGATGATTTTGATGATGATGTAGTTGCAGATCTTGACATTAATCTTTTAAAGCCAAAGGAGATTAAGGAATTCCTCGATGAGTATGTAATTGGACAGGATGATGCCAAGAAGGTATTGGCAGTTGCTGTTTATAATCATTATAAGAGAATATTATCGGGCAGAAAGCTGGATGTAGAGCTTCAGAAAAGCAATATTCTTATGCTTGGACCTACAGGTTCAGGTAAAACATTTCTTGCACAGAATCTTGCAAGAATTCTTAATGTGCCGTTTGCTATCGCAGATGCAACGACACTTACAGAAGCAGGTTATGTAGGTGAAGATGTTGAGAATATTTTGCTTAAGATTATTCAGAGTGCGGAATTTGATGTAGAAAAAGCTCAGTATGGAATTATCTATATTGATGAAATAGACAAGATTACAAAGAAGTCAGAAAATGTATCTATTACAAGAGATGTTTCCGGTGAGGGCGTACAGCAGGCGCTTTTGAAGATTCTTGAGGGAACTGTTGCATCTGTTCCACCACAGGGTGGAAGAAAGCATCCACAGCAGGAGACAATTCCTATTGATACAACTAACATTCTTTTTATCTGCGGCGGTGCATTTGACGGTCTTGAAAAGATTATAGAGTCCCGTATGGATAAGAGTTCAATTGGTTTTAATGCTGAGATTAAAGAGAAGAAAGATGCTGATGTGGGAGAGATGTTCCACAAGGTTCTTCCACAGGATTTGATTAAGTTTGGTCTTATTCCTGAGTTTGTTGGACGTGTGCCGGTGGTTGTGGCGCTGGATTCTCTTGATGAGGAAGCTCTTGTGAGAATTCTTAGAGAGCCTAAGAATGCTATTATCAAGCAGTATCAGGCATTGTTCTCACTTGATGAGGTTGAACTTGAGTTCACTGACGATGCGGTGCTTGAGGTGGCTAAGCAGAGCTTTGAGAGAAAGACAGGAGCCAGAGGTCTTCGTTCAATCTTAGAAGCAGTTATGAATGATGTAATGTATACTATACCTTCTGATGAAACAATTGCAAAATGTATCATAACTAAGGAGGCTGTAGAAGGTACCGGAGAGCCGGTTATCGAATATAGAACAGACAGCGTTAAGAAGTAATTATGAAGAAAAAGATATTACCAACAATTGCGTTAAGAAGTATGACCGTGTTGCCAGACATGGTCATACATTTTGATATAAGTAGAAAAAAATCATTAAAGGCAGTGGAGCGTGCGATGGAAGAAAATCAGCAGCTCTTTTTGGTGACCCAGTTGGATCCTGAAGTAGCAGAGCCTACATATAAGGATATGCACGTGATTGGTACAGTTGCTACTATTAAGCAGTTAATTAAGATGCCGGAGGGGATTGTCAGAGTCCTTGTGGAAGGCGTGAGTCGTGCAGTGGTATCTTCTATGAGAGAGGATAGAGGTTGCCTTGTGACAGAGGTTATAATAAGTGAACAACGTTTTAATGATATTGATAAATTAACTTCAAGGGCTATGGTTCAAGGACTTCAAGAGCTTGTGAGACAGTATGCTGCTGCTAATCCTAAGATGAATCATGATGTTATAAAGCAGTGGCTTGAGATTGAGGATGCGGGCAAGTTATTAGAACGCATTGCGGTGGATTATCCAATGTCATATAAGAAAAGACAGCATTTTCTGGAAGTGTACGATGTCAATGTTATGTATGAAGAGATTGCGCGTATGATTCTTGAGGATATTAATATAAGCCAGATTCAGCTTGAACTTTCTGATAAAGTTAAGGAAAAAGTAGACAAGAATCAAAACGATTATATTCTTAGAGAGCAGATGAAAGTACTTGCAGAGGAACTGGATGGAGAGGACTCGCTGTCAGAGACGGAGGAGTTTAATCAGAAAGTTGATGAACTGGTTGCTTCAGAAGAAATTAAGGATAGCATACGTAAAGAAATTAAACGCTATAAGACTTTGTCTAAGGGCTCATCAGAGGCACACGTGGAGAGAGGGTATATAGAAACTCTGTTGTCGCTTCCTTGGGATAAAGAAACAGAAGATAATAATGATTTGAACGTTGCAGAGACTGTTCTTGAGCGCGATCATTACGGTATGGAAAAGATAAAGAAACGTATTCTGGAAGCTTTAGCAGTGCGAAATATTGCTGATGCAAGCGATGCACCTATTATATGTCTTGTTGGTCCACCGGGAACCGGAAAAACATCTATTGCAAGATCCGTGGCGGAGGCACTTAATAAAGAATATGTGCGTATATGTCTTGGTGGTGTCAGAGATGAGGCAGAGATTAGAGGTCATAGAAAGACTTATGTAGGTGCTATGCCGGGAAGAATAATTGCTGCGTTAAAGAAGGCACAGGTTAAGAATCCCCTTATGCTGCTTGATGAGATAGACAAGATTAGCAATGATTACAGGTCGGATACGGCATCGGCATTGTTGGAAGTGCTTGATAGTGAGCAGAATAAGCATTTTGTGGATCATTATGTAGAATTGCCTACAGATCTTTCGAAGGTGCTTTTTATAGCTACTGCCAATGACTTGTCGGGTGTTAGCAGACCATTGCTTGACCGTATGGAAATTATAGAGGTTAGCAGCTATACAAAAAACGAGAAAATGCATATTGCAAAAGATCATCTTGTGCCTAAGCAGATAAAAAAGAATGGTCTTTTAAAGAAGCATGTTAAGTTTTCTGATAAAGCGTTAAATGCTATGATTGACGGTTACACGAAGGAAGCCGGCGTCAGAAGTCTTGAACGCCAGATAGCGGCGGTATGTCGCAAGGTTGTGAAAGAACTTTATGATAATGGGGCACTTAAAGATGTGACTAAACCAATTAGTATTACAGATAAGAATCTTGAAGATTATCTGGGGAAGGTTAAGTATAAGACCGATAGTGTTAATAAGAAGGCCGAGGTTGGTATTGTGAGAGGTCTTGCATGGACCAGCGTTGGTGGTGACACTTTGGAAATAGAGGTTAATACTATGCCGGGAAAAGGCGAGCTTATTCTTACGGGTAAGATGGGCGATGTTATGAAGGAGTCAGCAAGAATTGCACTCTCCTATGTTCGCTCTATTGCCAGCGGTAAGAAGTATAAGGTTTCAGAAGAGTTCTTTGAGAAAAATAATATACATATTCACATCCCGGAAGGAGCTGTTCCTAAGGACGGCCCTTCAGCAGGAATTACTATGGCTACGGCAATTCTTTCGGCTGTGGCGAACATTAAGGTGCGTGCGGATGTGGCTATGACCGGAGAGATTAATCTCAGGGGCAGAGTTCTGAAAATAGGCGGTCTTAAAGAAAAAATGCTTGCGGCAAAGACAGCAGGTGTAAAATTGGTGTTGGTACCTAAGGATAATGAGCCGGATGTTAAGGAATTTGATGAAGAAATTACTTCAGGAATTGATATAATTTATGTAAAGGATATGGCACAGGTTTTAGAGTGTGCGTTTACGGAGTAGTGAGGTAGTTATGGTAATTAAGAAAGTAAATCTTGATATTGTCATAGGTGTTACAAGTACAGTGCCTGAAACAGATATGCCGGAAGTGGCATTTGCGGGGAAATCCAACGTGGGAAAGTCCTCTCTTATTAATGCATTAATGAATAGGAAATCATATGCCAGAACTTCATCACAACCAGGCAAAACACAGACCATCAATTACTACAATATTAATGATGCTATGTATCTGGTGGACTTGCCCGGGTACGGCTATGCTAATGTTAGTGAAGCAGTTAAGGCTAAGTGGGGTAAGATGGTAGAAAAGTACCTGCGTGTATCTAAGCAGTTAAAGCAAGTGTTTCTTCTTATTGATATACGACATGATCCGTCCGCCAATGATAAGATGATGTATGACTGGATAGTAGCAAGTGGCTACAGACCGGTTATAGTAGCTACAAAGCTTGATAAATTAAAGAGAAGTCAGGTTGACAAGCATGTAAAAGCTGTTCGAGATGGTTTGGGTTTAGGCAAAGACGATTTACTTATTCCTGTTTCAGCAGAAACGAAGCAAGGGATAGACAGGCTTTGGGAAATTATAGAACATTATACAATGAAACCTGAGGAGAATTGATTTTAATGATTCCGGTATGCGAAATACGTTTCGTGTATCGGAATTTTTATGCAAAAAAATGTTGTTATTATACTCCAAAAGTGGTACTATATACATATATGTAAACGTTAATCTAATAAGTCTAAAGGCACGGGGGAACGTGTATGGATAAAGTAGTGTATTATGATGTATGTGCCTTGCTTATATTAGTTATTCTGCTAGTGTCGCTTATACTTAGAAGGATGACTAAAGGAAGGCTGAACAAAGCATTTTTGTGGCTGAATGTATTAATATTGATGACAACGGTAACTGATATATGGGCGGTTATGTTGGATAATATGACGTCGGGTGCGATAACTTTAAAGTATATAGCACATACGGCGTATCTTTTGTTGCACAGTTGTATGGCGGCTATGTATATTGTATATGTCGTTATTCATACAGATACGATGCATAAGTTTAAAAAGAATAAAATTCTTATAGGGTTGACATTTGCACCGGTTGTTATTATAACAGTACTTTTGGCGGTTAATTTAGGCAATAAGTTTATATTTTACATTAATGAAGAAGGCCAATATGTCAGGGGACAGTGTTTTCTGGTGCTTTATGGTGCGGCTGTTATCGGAATAATACTGGGAATAATTTATCTTGTGATGTATAGAAAAGCATTAAGTGTTCGTAATTTTGTTGCGTTGCTGGCAGTTTATCCTTTTACTATAGTCGCAGTTTTAGCACAGTATTTTATGCCGGGGTTGTTAGTGGAGATGTTTGCTAATGCGTGCGGTATGCTTTTTGTGTCTATGATTGTTCAAAGGCCGGAGGAACTCATAGATGTAAACACCGGACTTAAGAAACTGGGAGCATATCTTACAGATATGGAGCGCATTTTTTATAATGAAAAGCAGGTTACCATTATTATGGTTAATGTGGTTAATTATGTTGCGTTGAAAGATATGTTGGGATATAACGGTATTAACGTTGTTTTAAGGAAAATTGCAAGACAGATAGAGATAACAAACGAAAAAGAGAATGCGAAGGCAGAATTGTACTATCTTGGTAATGGCAGATTTCAGTTTGTTATGGAAAGAAGTAAAGCAGAAAATGCTATGGATGTAGCTGAGTTTATGTGCGATTATTTGAAGACGGGCATATCGTATAAGCATATGGACTTGAATATTGTTAACAGTATATGTATCGCAAGATGTCCGGAAGATTTAAAAGATTATGGTTCGCTTATGTCATTCATTGATGATGAAGCTATGACTAAGTATAAAGATTGTGTAATTGAATTTTCAGCTATACGCAAGAATGACTTTTACGACATTATGAAGAATATTGATGAGATTGTGGAAAGAGCACTTGCTAATCATAGTTTCGCAGTGTATTATCAGCCTATTTATTCGGTTAAGGAAAATCGTTTTGCATCGGCAGAGGCTTTGCTTCGACTTAATGATGCTGAGTATGGTTTTGTTTCTCCGGCGGTGTTTATTCCTGCGGCCGAGAAAAGTGGTGCCATATATAAGATAGGCGAGTTTGTGTTTGAGGAAGTTTGTAAGTTTATTTCAAGCGAAGAATTCGAGCACTTAGGACTTGATTATATTGAAGTAAACATGTCTGTGGCACAGTGTATGCAGAGCAATCTTGCTAGTCAGATACTTACTACAATCAAAAAGTATAATATTGATCCGAAGAAGCTTAATCTGGAAATTACAGAGACTGCGGCATCATATTCACAGAAGACTCTTATGGATAATCTTATTACGTTGCATGATGCAGGTATAGCATTTTCTTTGGATGACTTCGGTACAGGCTATTCTAATATGAGACGAATTGTGTCCATGCCATTTAGAATAATCAAGATTGATAAGAGCCTGACCGAGGTGGAGGATAATCCGAAATTGATGGTAGTTTTAAAGAACACCATTAATATGATAAAAGGTATGAATATGGAAATTGTTGTAGAGGGTGTAGAAACAGAGAAGCTTGTGCAACTTTTTAAGGAACTTGAGTGTGAATACATTCAAGGGTACTATTATTCAAAGCCTATACCGAAAGATGAATTTATAGAGTACTGTATGCAAAAAAGATAAGTAATATATACTCACAAAGGGTATGATGAATGGAGAGTATTATGAGTGATAAAGATTTATTAACGGGGTTGTTGTTTAATAAAGCTTTTATGTGTGATGCAGAGCAATACATAAGGAGTGCAGAGCCGGATGAGTTGATGATTGTGTCTATGGATATAGATAACTTTCGTCTTTTTAACAAGCTTTTTGGGAGAGCTGCCGGCGATAAATTGTTGGTGTATATAGCAGAGAAAGCTCAGGAAATTGTTGATAAGTCCGGTGGGCTTGTAGGGTATTTTGGCGCAGATAATTTTGCGTTAATAATGCCTAATGATATGGAAATGCTTATGCAGTTTAGAGCTGACGTTATAAGCGGGATAGAAAAGTTTGGTGACAATATTGCGATATTGCCACTGTTTGGCGTGTATTCGATTAAAGATGTGTCATTAGAAATTGATACAATGATGGATTGTGCTGCAGTAGCTTTGAAACAGGCTAAGAATAGCCAGACAGGTAGAATATGTCAGTATAATGCTGATATGGAAGATAAGATAGATAAGGAAATAACTCTTTTATCAGAGATTCGTGAGGGAATTTCAAAAGGGGAATTTATATTTTATGTGCAACCGCAATGTGACATATCTACGGGTAGAATAGTGGGAGGTGAATCCTTGGTCAGATGGCAGCATTCAACAAAGGGAATGGTGCCGCCGGGATTGTTTATTCCTGTGTTAGAGAAGACCGGATTTATTGCGGAGTTGGACAGATATGTTTGGGAAGCAGTATGCAAATGGTTGCGGAGTTGGATAGACAGAGGATTTAAGCCCGTACCTATATCCATCAATATTTCCCGTATTGATATATTCTCAATGGACGTGGCAGAATTTTTAAAGGAATTAATTGATAAGTATGATTTGTCTCCGGCT
>JAFQIQ010000015.1 GCA_017397445.1 Lachnospira sp. | reverse complement strand
AGTTGAGAAATGGAACAGTAAAGAGACGTTGACGAAATTTTTTGAGGATGCACAGACGGAATGCAGGGAAGCAATAACCCAATATATGTGGAACCAGGATGAAAAACGATTTGAGATAGGTGTCCAGAAGGGTTTTGAACGAATGGAGTTCAAAGGCTATAAAGAGTTTTACCCATATGCTGTTGCACAGGTCTATCCCATAGCTTGCGGATTGGAGATTGTGTCAAAGGATGACGCAGAGGTTTTGTATGAGAGAATATCAAAGGTGCATAAGTGGTCGTCCGTAGGAGTGGAAGAAGATTTTGACTGGCCGGTGCTAGCGTATGTTGCGGTTAAGTTGGGGGATGTGGAAAGTGCAGAGCGGTATCTTGCCACATACAGATATAAATACGCAAAGGACAGGAGTTATCCGTTTAACACTTCCAATGCGGCATGGGCGGCAATGGCCTATGAAGAGTTGTATAAACATTATGAAGAAAAATCAAACAAAGGATTATTAGATTTGATTTTTGAATAAAGTGCGAAAGAGGTATTAATATGATTAAAGTTATGAGTGTTTTTGGAACAAGACCGGAGGCAATTAAAATGTGTCCGCTTTTGAAGCAGTTCGAGAAAGAACCAGAGATTGAAAGTGTGGTGTGTCTTACAGGACAGCATAGAGAGATGCTTCAGCAGGTAATTGACGTGTTTGAAACGAAGGTACATTATAATCTTGACATTATGCAGCCAAGACAGACGCTTACCACTATATCTACAGCAGTTTTGGAGAAGATGGAAGAGGTTCTGATAAAGGAAAAGCCGGATATTGTGTTGGTACATGGTGATACTACAACATCGTTTATTGCCGCATTGGCAGCATTTTATCAGAAGATTCCTGTAGGCCATGTGGAGGCAGGACTTAGAACTTTTGATAAGTGGTCGCCGTTCCCTGAGGAAATGAACAGATGTCTTACGGGAAGAATTGCAGAGTTGCATTTTGCACCAACAAAAAACAATGAGAAGAATCTTGCAGATGAAAATATAACAGAGGGTGTGTATGTTACAGGTAATACGGTAATTGATGCATTTTCTACTACGGTAAAACAGGATTATGAGTACAAAGATGAAGATTTGAAAAATGTTGATTTCACAGGAAAGCGCTGTATCCTTATGACTGCACATAGAAGAGAGAATTTGGGTGAACCGCTTCATAATATCTGCAATGCAGTAAGAAGAGTGGTTTTAGCACATCCTGATGTAGAGGTAGTGTATCCTGTACATATGAATCCTGTAGTAAGAGAAACAGCAGAGAAGATTCTTGGTGATTTGGACAGGGTACATCTTATAAAGCCGTTGGATGTGGAAGATATGCACAATCTTATGTCAAGAAGTTATCTGGTTATGACTGATTCGGGCGGATTGCAGGAGGAAGCGCCTTCTTGTGGTGTTCCGGTGTTGGTACTTAGAACCGAGACAGAAAGACCGGAGGCAGTTGAGGCAGGAACAGTTAAGGTTGTAGGTGTTAAGGAAGATGACATATATGATAATGCTGAGACTCTTCTTAATAATAAGGAAGAGTATGATAAGATGGCGAAGGCTGTCAATCCATATGGAGACGGTCATGCCAGTGAGAGAATTGCTAAGATTCTTGTAGAGTGGAAGAATAACTAAAATAGAATTTCGCAGGGCATAGGGATATGTCTTGCGAAATTTTTTGAAATTTTTTAAAATGAGTGTAGTTTTTGGAAAGTATTCCCTAGTATATAAGTGAAAGGTGGTGGTACAGGTGTTAGATGAAGAAATAATCGAGTTGTTCTTTGAACGCTCCGAAGAAGCGCTTAAGGAGTTGGAATCAAAGTATGGCAAGATGTGTCTGCAGACTTCATATAACATTCTGGGAAACCAGTCAGATGCTGAAGAGTGTGTTAACGACAGTTATCTGGGTGTGTGGAACGCCATACCGCCTACCAGACCTAAACCTTTGCTTACATATGTGTTAAAGATTGTCAGGAACATATCGCTAAACCGCTATCATAAGAACAAAGCTCAGAAGAGAAATAGTTCTTATGATGTTGCGGTTGAGGAATTGGCGGATTTTCTTGCAGCACCTGACAGTGTGGAGAGTGCCATGGCGGTTAATGAACTGACTGAATCTATAGAAGCATTTTTAGAGTCACTGACCAGTGAAAACAGAGTTATCTTTGTAAAAAGATATTGGTTTTATGATGATTATGAAGATATAGCAAAGCAGGTAGGTCTGTCTGTGAAAAATGTGTCCGTAAGGCTGACACGTATGCGAAAACAGTTAAAAGAATATCTGGAAGAAAGGGGAAACTTTCTATGAAAAACAAAATGGTTGATGCCATGAGCGGAATTAATGATAAGTATCTTAATGAAGCTGTTAATTATAAGCCAAAGAAGAATTGGGGTTATGCAGGATGGATGGGACTTGTAGCATTGGCTGCATGTGCGTTCCTTATATTGGGAATAGGTATGTCTAAGAATGTTGGTAAGGTTGATTCTGTGGTAGCTCTTGATATTAATCCGAGTATTGAGTTGAATATCAGTAAACATGACAAGGTGTTGTCAGTGCAGGCATTGAATGAAGATGCTAAGGTTGTTCTTGAAGGTATGGATTTGAAGAATGTTGACCTTGATACTGCACTGAATGCAATTATTGGGTCACTTCTTAAGAATGGTTATCTTGATGAAGTGTACAATGCAGTTAATGTATGTGTTGAGAATAATGATGAAGAGCGTGCCAATGAGCTTGGTGAGAAGTTTAAGAATGAAATCGGAAGTCTCTTTGATGAAAATGATTTGATAGGTGGAGTTAATTCACAGTTCTGTTCTACAAGCGAGGAGAATAAGAAGTTAGCAGAGAGCTTGGGGGTATCTGTTGGTAAGCTTGGTCTGGCACAGAAGGTGTCTGCTAACACAGGAATGACTCTCGAGGAGGCTGTAAAGCTTTCTGTTTCTGAGTTATGGGATCTTGTGGACGCTAAGGATGTTAAGATTATTACTAAGGAAGCGGCACTTAATATTGCAATTGCAGATGCAAAGGTTGATGCAACGGCAGTTACCGTTATTAGTAACAAGATTCAGGAAATGGGTGGAGCATTTACATTTGCTATAAAGTTCGCTGTTAACCAGTGCGATGTGTACAGTTATGAAATAGATGCAGTTGAAGGCACTATTATTGAGCGCGAATATGAGTATGTTCCTAAGGTAGAAGAAGAGAAGAAGGAAGAGGCTACAGAAAGTGAATCTGAGGCTGAAACCGGTGAAGCTTCAACAGGAGAAGCAGGTACAGAGGAAAGTACAACAGAGGAAGCTGAAGAGAGTGAAACAAAAGCAGATGAAAAGCCTGTAAAGCAGATTACTAAGAAGGAAGCTTTGTCTATTGCTTACAAGGATGCAGGTGCAGACGAAAGCACAGCGAAGCTTAAAGATTTGAAGCATATGCCAAAGGAAAAGCAGTATCGTATAGAGTTTGTTGTAGGCAAGGTTGAATACGAGTATGTAATCAATGCTGAGGATGGAAGCATTATCAGTAAGGAGTCTGAAGATAAGTCTGCGGTAAATGATTCAACTACAGATACTACATTGGAAATTACGGTATCAGCAGAGGCGGCATTGAAGCTTGCGGTTGAGAAGGCCGGAGTTGAATTGAAGGCTGTGACAAAGTATGATATTAAGTACAATGTTAAGAAAGATGGTGCGGAATATAAGATTCATTTCCATGTAGGAAAGGAACATTACGAGTATGTAATCAATGCTGTAACAGGTGAGATTACAGAAAAGATACATCCGACACCAATAGCTCCTGTAGCACCTGTTGAGCCGGGAGATAAGATGGAACCTGTAAAGCCGGTACTTCCTCATGAGAAGGAAGAAGCTGCAAAACCGGAAGCACCTACACATCCGGCACCTGTAGCTCCACATGAGAAGGTTGAAGCCTCAAAACCTGTGGGACCACATGATACTAAGGTGACAATTTCTTTTGAGAAGAAGAATTAAAATATAAAAATTTTTGATTTTGACAATTCCTTGACAAATATTGGTGACAGTGCTATCATTATTAATAGTAGAGGGATGAAATGTTTTGCTGCTATTATGGCACATAAACTGTATATATTTGTGCATTTTAACACATTACTTATGGGGAGTCTCTTTGACTCTCCATTTTTGCATATATATTAATTTGAATGTCTTACTAATTATGTATGAAAGGGGTTATTGATATGAGTAGAGGAAAAAGATTTGCAAGGAGAGGGTTAAGTGTATTACTTAGTGCAATTATAGTTTTAAGCACAGTGTTGGGGCATTTGTATGTGGAAGCAGAGCATGTACATGCTGCTGAAGGTTCGGGGTCTACCGCTACAGGGAACTTTGCCGATGGCGTCGTACAGGAAGGCGTATATTATATTAAGAATGTAAAAAGTGGTAAGTATATGCAGGTAAAGGATGCTTCCACAAGCAGTGGAAAGTATATCCAACAGGGCACATTTACAGGGGAGAATGCACAGAAGTTTAAGATTGTGTCAGATGGAAACGGATATTATTACATTATGACGGGAACAACTGACTATTCAAAATGTGTTGATATAGATGATGATTCAAAGAGTAACGATAAGAAGGTAGTACAATCTACGTATGAGGGCAAAGATGCACAAAAGTTCAAGATTGAATTGAATGATGACGGTACATTTGTGTTTTTAACAGAGGTTTCTGATTATAAGTCAGGCTTACAGATATATAATGCATCAACAAGTGAAGATGCCAATGTTGTGCAGTATACATATTCAGGTAATGACGAACAGAAGTGGATTATTGAGACTACGATGGTTTCTGCCGATGTCAAAGAAGGCGAGTATTTTATAAAGAATGTTAACAGTGGTTTGTATCTGGATGTTGAATTGGATTCAGCTGAGCATGGTGCAGATATTCAGCAGTGGAAGTTTGATGGTAGTGTTGGTCAGAGATTTAAGATAGTTAAAGTTGGGGACTACTATGCATTTAAGACAGCGGCATCGGATTATGCTAATTGTATGGATGTTCTTGACGGTTCTGTACAGAATGGAGCAGATGTAAGACAGTATGCATATTTCGGCGGGGATATGCAGTTGTTTAAGATTGTAGTTAATGCAGATGGTTCGTATTCTTTTCTTAGTAAGATTTCTAACGGCTTGCAGGCAGTAGAGGTGTTTGATAATGGAAAGAACAGTGGTAATAATGTAGGACAGTGGGGATACTGGGGCGGTGCAACGCAAAAGTGGGTGTTGGAAGCCTACAATGACGGTTCAGCTGAGGCACCTATAAGTCAATATAAGCATATATTTGACGAACATGGAGAGAATAGTGACTTCTATATTATTGACGGTAATTTGTCTTCTGATAAGGGTTCTTGTAAGTATGACGGAGATACTTACAAAAAATGTTTAAAGCTTGAAAGCTCCACTAAAGTTACATTTACAGCACCGGCAGCAGGTACATTGACATTGGTATTTGGTGGAAGTACGGATGCAGGCGGTCAGACTATATTGGTGGATGGTAAGGAAAAGTCGATTCCTAATGATGAGATATTTACAATTGAATTATCGGCAGGAAACCATACAATTCAGCAGGATGAAAAGCAGTTGTTTGTGTACGTTATGATATATGATATAACTCATGTTCATGAGTATACATCAAGTGCTACAACAGCTCCTACATGTACTGCTAAAGGTGTTAGAACTTACGTATGTGCATGTGGTGAAGGTTCTTATACGGAAGAAATTCAGGAGATTGGTCATATCTATAGTGAAGAGTTCACTGTGGATGTGGAAGCTACAGAGAATACTGACGGAAGTAAGAGTCGTCATTGTATGGTGCAGGGATGTTCTTCTAAGATTGATGTGACTGTTATTCCGGCCACAGGAGGAGGAAGCGGTTCAGGTTCCGGTGAAGGAAGTGGCGAGGTAAGTAAGTATGAGCACATTTTTGCGGTTCACGGAATTGATAGTGAGTTTTATACTATTGACGGTAATCTTTCTAAGAGCAAAGGTAGTGCGACGTATAATGGTACAAATTATTCTACTTGTTTGAAGGTTGAGAGTGAAACTCTGATTACATTCACTGCTGATAAAAAGGGTACATTAGAGCTTGTGTTTGGAGGTAATACTTCTGCGGCTGGTAAGACTATACTTGTTGATGGCAATGCCTATGTGGTAGATGCTACTCAAACATTGGTGATTGAACTGGCAGCAGGTAATCATACCATAGAGCAGGATGAAGAACAGATATTTATGTACGCGATGGTGTACACTGTAGGCGAAGGTTCAGGTGCCGGTGGCGGAAGCGGTGAAGGCAGCAGGTATGAGCATATTTTTGCCATAGAAGGTAAGGAGTGTGCAAATGATTTCTTTACTATTACGGGTAATCTGAGTAAAGAGGATGCATTTACATATAACGGAACAGAGTATGGTAAGTCATATGATAAAAATTGTTTGAAGATTGAATCAGATACCAGTATTTCTTTTACAGCAGGTACAGCAGGTACATTGGAGTTGTATTTTGGAGATTCTGATAGCGCTGTTGGGGAGCAAATCAAGATAGACGGAACTTCATATGAGCTTGATGCTAACAAGAAAGTTACAGTTGAACTGGAAGCAGGTAATCACACTATAACTAAAGACGATTCTGTTATGCTGTACGTTATGGTGTTCTCAACAGGAGAAGTGCATGAGCATGTGTATGCATCTAAAGTGACAACAGCTGCTACTTGTGAAGCTAAGGGTGTCAGAACATTTACATGTGCATGTGGTGATACTAAGACAGAAGATATTCCGGCAACAGGTCACAATTATGACGAAGAGTACACAATAGATGTTGAGCCGACAGAGGTTGCAACCGGAGAAAAGAGCCGCCACTGTTTGAATGAGGGATGTAATTCAAGAACTGATATTACTGTACTTTCTAAGATTTCAAAGGGCGGAACACAGTACGAGCACATATTTGAAAGAGACAGAGTTACAAGTGATTTCTATTCATTTAATACGACAGCACTTACTACTAAATACGGAAACATTGTTTATGAAGGTGAAACCTATGGTGTAGCACTTAAATTACAGCGTGCCACAAAGATTAAGTTTACGGCAGAGTATCCGGGAACCTTAACATTAGGTTTTAACAGTTCAAGTGCTGGTAATGAGATTACTATTGACGGAGAGATTTACGATCTTAGTGAAAATCTGGTGATTACTGTTGAACTTGGAGCAGGCGAACATGTAATTATGAAGGAAACCGGCGAGAGTTATCTGTTCTATATGGTATATGAGACGGAAGTTATTGTTAATGAAGGCGATGTTCATGTGCATTCATATACATCTGAGATAACTAAAGCTGCTACATGTACGGAGGAGGGTGTTAAGACCTACACCTGTTCTTGTGGAGATACTTATACAACTAATATGGCGGCCTTAGGACACACATATGAAGTTAGGGTGATTGAGCCAACCTGTACGGCTACAGGTTCGTCTACATATACCTGTATATTCTGTGAAGATGAGTATACTAATGAATTGCCGGCAACGGGACATTCTTATATAGATGAGGTTACAAAAGAGCCTACCTGTACAGCTGAGGGTGTAAGAACATATACCTGTTTAGATTGTGGAGACTCGTATACAGAAGCGGTTGCTATGGTTCCTCATGATTATGAGAGTACATATACTGTTGATGTTCAGCCTACAGCCAATACGACGGGTAGTATGAGCCGACATTGTAAGAATTGTGATGCTAAGACTGATGTAACGGTATTGCCAGCCGGTACAGGCGGCAGTGGCGGTGGAAGCAGGTATGAGCATATCTTTGAGATTGATGGAAAAGATAGTGATTTTTACACTATTATAGGTGATAATTTAGCAGATTCTAAAGGTACAGTTGAATATGAGGGTAAGACGTATGAAACTGCGTTGAAAGTTAATAGCAATATGTCTGTATCGTTTACAGCAACAACGAAGGGGACATTGACACTTGGTTTCTGTTCAACATGTGCCGGAAACAAAATTTCAGTAGACGGTACTGAATATACACTGCCTGAAGGAGGAGTGTTTACAATTGAGCTTGAAGCTGGTGATCATACAATATTAAGAGTGAAGAATGAGTCTTATCTTTATTACATGGTCTTCGAAGAAGCCGGTTCTTCTCATACCCATGATTACACATCATCGGTAACTAAGGTGCCGACATGTGCAGAAGAAGGTGTTACAACATATGTCTGCTTATGCGGTCATTCGTATACAGAGCCAATCGCAATGGTTGACCACGACTACGAGGATGCTTATACAATAGATGTTAAGGCTACTACCAAGACAGAAGGTAGTAAAAGCCGCCATTGTAAGAACTGTGATGCAAGGACGGATATAACAGTTATTCCGGTTATTACTATTGAAAATATGGAAGATGAAATCATATTTGAAAATGGTTCGCCGAATGAAAGCTATGAATCAATAGATGTTACATGGATTCTGGAATCTCCGGATGATGCAATTGTAACTCTTATATATACAACTACAGGGGATAAGTATCCGGGTTGTATTGTTATGAACTGGGGTGCCCAGGTTGATGATCAGTGGAATATTGGTAATACATACAGTGCGGGCAATCCGTCAGACAGTGTTGTTACAATAACCATGACCGTAGCAGAGCTTAAGGAATCTCTGGGAATTACAGAGGGTTCGAAGGTTGATTATGTAACGCTTAGTACATATAACAACGGTACGATTATAAGACTTTCGGTATCGGGAGATGGTAATCTTGATGATTCAGGAGATATTCATATACATGTGTATTCATCAAGCATTACTAAGCAGGTTACATGTACAGAGAATGGTCAGATAACATACTCATGTGAGTGTGGAGCAGCCTATATGGAGCCTATAGTTGCAACAGGTCATGTTGCGGGCACGCCTGCCGAAGAGGGAAGAGTTGATGCTACATATGAAGCGCCTGGCTACTACTATATGGTTACACGTTGTACAAAATGTAGTGAAGAACTTGCAAGGGTAGAGCATACTTTAGATAAACTTATTTGTAATAATCATAATTATAATGCGGGTGTTATAACGACTCCGCCAACATGTACAACAACAGGTATAAAGACATATACATGTGGAATTTGTAATGGTACGAAGACTGAAGAAGTAGAGGCATTGGGACACAGCTATAATTCCGGCGTTGTAACAACGCAGCCGACATGTACCGCAACAGGTGTTAAGACATTTACCTGTGGAACATGTGGTCACAGTTATACAGAAAGTGTTGCAGCGAAAGGGCATAATTATGATAATGGAGTCATAACAACTAATCCGACATGTACAACAGAGGGTGTTAAGACATTTACCTGTCAGAACGATAATTCGCATACTTATACTCAGGCGGTTTCAGCTAAGGGACATACCCCGGGAACGGCTAAAGAGGAAAATCGTGTAGAGGCAACTTGCGAAGGTGCAGGAAGTTACAATATGGTAACCCGTTGTACGGAATGTAATGCCATAATTACAAGTGTACCACATACTATAGACGCTAAGGGACATACTAACGGTGCGGCAGTTCAGGAGAATAGAGTTGAGGCATCATGTGAGACTGATGGTTCATACCAGAGCGTTGTGTATTGTGAGGTTTGTGATAAGAAGTTATCGAGTACAACAGTTTCAATACCAAAGACAGGACATAATTATGATAAGGGTGTTGTGACTACTAAGCCAACCTGTACTGTAGCCGGCGTGAAGACATATACATGTCAGAACAACAAGGCACATACATATACTGAAGCGGTTGAGCCACTGGGACATACCAGGGGGGCTGTTCAGACAGAGAATTATAAGGCACCGTCTTATACAGCTAATGGCTCTTATGATGAGGTGGTATATTGCACGGTATGTAAGCAGGAGTTAGAAAGAAAGTCTTATGTCATACCGATGAATGAGTGTGCAACTCATCAGTATACAAGTCAGGTTACAAAGGAAGCAACATGTACTGAAACGGGTACTTTAAAGAATATCTTCACCGTATCGTTACAGTCACCCTTCGAATAAAGCTTCTGTGTAACAACGGTGCCCATAGCTACGGTTGATTTTTCTCTGAGGCTGTAACGGGGCTTCATTGCATCAAAAGCAACAGCCGCCGTAAGAGCGATAACCGCAATGATGACAAGGAGAGTCGGAGCATTTATTCTGTGCTTTTTTTCAGCCATTGCTACCACCCTCTTACAGCAAAATTTCACCACATGATATGATAGCATTTTT
>JAFQIQ010000128.1 GCA_017397445.1 Lachnospira sp. | reverse complement strand
GCAAATAGTTTTCTGTATTCATATGTCACCTTTTGATTATGCCATAAAACCGCCTGAAGGGGTACTTGGTCCCTTGGTTTTTGCCATAACCTCTTTCCATGTATCTCTCATACCACGAAGTTCAGTAAGTGCTCTTTCGAGAAGTTCCTTATCCTTCTTAATATTAGCCTGCACCAACAAATCATATATGTACTCATATATTCTGTTGAAATCCTGAGCAACCGGATAATCATAATTGAGTGTCGACTGAAACTCCTCAATGATTGCTTCAACTTTCTTTATATTGTTGTGTGTCTTCATAATATCGCCCTGTTCAATACCAACTATCGCAACGTTGCAGAACTTTATCGCGCCTTCATACAATAACAGCGTAAGCTCCGCCGGAGATGCTGTCATAATTTTATTCTTGTTATACTGATCATAAGCCTGATTAAGCGCCATACTTTCCCTCCATACCTAACAGTCAGCGGGTGTTCTTATGAACACCCATTGACTAATATTAATTATTGACCTAAAAGACCTGACAATGCTGACTGCTGTGAATTAAGCTTAGCCATAGCTGATTCCATACCTGAGAATTTCTTGTAGTAATAATCTTCCCATCTGGTAATCTCGTCTTCCATATCAGAAATTCTTGTATTGTACTCAGAATACTCTGTAGCCATCTCTTTATCATTGTAAATAGTATAAACACTGCTTACAGATGATGATGCCATCTTCTTTCCAAGTTCATCATAAACCTTTGATGATAACTGTGAGAAGAATGAAACTACTGCTTCAGGATTGCTTGCAATCATTGCTCTGAGCTTGTCATCACTACCTGCTGAAACTGTATCATCACTATCGCCATCAATATGATATACTCCACGCTCATTAGTTGCTGCCTGGAAATATCCCTGTGTCTTAATTCCAAAACTTGAAAGAGAATACTTAACACCATCTATCTCATATACTGAGGCAAATGCATTCTTAAGTGCTGTAGAAGCGCTACCAAGAAGTGAATCTTTTCTAAGAAGTGAATCTTTAATCTTCTTCTCCCACTTCTCAATCTCATCTTCGCTCATAGCCTCTTTCTCATCACTTGTAAGTGGCTCATATCCCTTTGAACTGTCTGCATTATATGCCTCATCCATAGCCTTTATAAGTTCATTATACTCCTTGAACATAGACTTAATAGAATCATATATTGCATCAACATCTGTACTTGTTGTAATAGTAACCTGCTCACCTGCAGTCTTAGCCGTTGCCTGAATAGTAAGACCGTTGATAGAGAAGCTGTTTGTATTACTTGTAAATGTTGCTCCGTTAAGGACAATTCTTGCATTCTCACCTGTGATTCTGACAGCACCGTTAGAAGCCGCTGCACTTGTATTTACCATCTGCTCCGCAAACTGTGCCTTCTTTGTATACTCTTCCTCAATCTTGCTTCTGATTGTTGCATTCTCTGCATCAACCACAGCCTGAACTGCCGCAAACTTTGTCTGGTCGGCATCCTCTGCTGTCGCTGCAACCGCACTGCCATCATCAGCAATTGTTACATACTGCTCCATGTCAGCCATAACAGCCTTATTCTCCTGATAGAGCTTTAAGTTGTTCTCAGCTGCAGATATCTTGCTCTGAAGTGCATTATACTCTTCAAGCTTTCCATCTTCTTTCATCTTCTCAGTATCATATGTAACCTTGCCTTCTGCATCAGTTACTGCATAATCTGCATAATCTGTAGCAAGCTTAGACTTAAGACCAGTGATTCCTGCCTCAAGAGCCTCCTCTGTAGACTGACCTTCAGCTTTGGTGATTGTGCCATCGCCATCTATAGTATCTACAACCTTCTTAGCTGCATTATACTTATTAGCATACTCCTTAGCTCTTGCATTCACATCTACCTTTGACTTGTTAAATGCGTCATCAATAAGTGCCTGGAACTCGGCCTGATTCTCAGCCTTTGTATACTTAGCCCACTGCTCATACTCCGCTGTATCAGAAGCATTAGCTGTGTATAATCCAAGATTCTGTAATGTACTAAGACCACTTGCATTATCCGCTGTAAGGGAGAAATCATTCGCCTTACCTGATTCCTTTGCACTTATAAAGAATCTCTGGTTCTGCTCATCAAAACTTGCATTAAGACCGGCTTCCTTGAACTTAGCAACAAGCTGGTTAACTGTCATATCCGCATCAACATTAATCTTAGTTGTCTTTCCGTTAACCTCAACTGACAATGCTCCGTCGGTAATTCCTGACATACCCTTAATATCGCCAATCTTGCTCGAACCCTTTATCTTAGCTCCATCAGTTCCTGTTATCTCACCACCGGTAAGATATCCTGTAGCTGCAAGCTCCTCGACCTTAAGTGTCTGTGTACCGTTAACAGCCGATGAACTGGCTGTAACTTTAGCATATATACTGTTAGAAATTGCCGCTGTCTTAAGGTCATATGACTTAGACAATCTTGCTGCAGACAATTTACCGCTATAAAAGCTATAAATCTTAGTATTCATAGCCTTCCAGCTCTCCTGCTTCCAAGAGTGCTTTGTCTGTGCCTTAACAAGATTATCCTTCTTTAACGAATACGATGAAACAAGGGCTGATACCAATGCCTCTGTATCCATACCTGAAATCATACCCGACAATCTTATACCCATATCAATCTCCTATCTGCACTTCTCCATGTGCCTTAAAATACTGCAAACCTCCATGTTCGCCTTCTGTGTTACTTCAATTAATCACGTCTTCTTTGATTATGCTATCTCTTTTCATCAACGAGAATACCTGCAAGCTCCCAAGCCTTTGCAAGCATCTCGAGTGCCTTGTCTGAAGGAATTTCTTTAATAACCTCGTCAGTTTCCTTATCCTTAATCTTAATGGTAATTCTATTAGTTGGTTCGTTATATCCGAATTCTGCTATAGTCTTACGATTAATTAACTTGTTAAGTTCTGCCACATCCTTCATCGTAGCTTCTTCTTTTTTCTTTGGTTTGCCACCTTCTGCACCATCCTTGTTGCTTTCTTCAGATGACATTACCTGTCCAATAGCAACTGCCTGATTAAGTGCGTCGGACTGTGCTGTTGCTGTCGCTTCCACAGCCTGCACTGTCTGTTGCTCTACCACCGGCTTTGTTGCTGCAACGCTCTGATAACTTGGACCCGTTACCACACTTCCAATTGCTTCAATTCCCATTGTTACACCTCCATGTGCTCAAAATAACCAATGTTGCATAATACTTCCTGTACGGTATATATCGGAACATTTTCCCAAAAAATTAACCCTTTTTCAGAATTTTTTAAAAAAATGTTTCAATCCTCAATAATCAGGTGTTCAAAAGAACACCTGATGACTAATAATTACTTTCCAAACAACTGATTAAGTGCCTTAATATCAACTGAATCAGCCGCTTCCTTATTAGAATTCTGAATCTGCACATATACTTCCTTGCGGTATACAGGCACAGACTTTGGAGCAGAGATACCAAGCTTTACCTGGTCACCCTTAATTTCAATAACTGTTACCTCGATATCATCATTGATAACAATCGCTTCATCTTTTCTTCTTGATAATGCCAGCATCTTTACTCACCACCCTTTTCCTTTTTGTCATTCAATATGTCATATATAGGGAAACGAACCATGTAATCACTATTGTCAGCAATAAGCTGAACTGCATTCATAGCATCCACATTAATAATGATAGGCGCCTTAAGATTGCATGTCATCTTTGTAAGGTCTGCAGGAACCGTAAGTGCTACCAGTACTACAAGCTCTGCATCCTTTATATTATCTGACAGTGCATTAACAAGTTCATCCTCAACCACCGGATCATAATTCGGCATAACAATTTCCGGTTTCATAACAGGAATTGCAAGCGACACCTCATCAACTGACTGAAGCCACATAATCTCTGCGCCGCCTTCCTTCTCTGAATCAAATACGAGTGCGTACTTCTTACGCTCCTCGAAGCCTATAATTCCCTTTTCAAATGTGATGATCTTGCTGTCATCAACTTCAACTTCCCCAAACCACTTTGTCTGAATCTTCATATTTTGTCACACCTTTCCGCCAATATGGCTCATAATAATTAAAGCTACCTTCACTGTACAATTCACCACTTCTTATAAGAAGTCAAGCAATGTCTGCTGAACCACCTTGCTTGCCGCAGTAAGTGATGCATTGTAAACCAACTCTGCTGCTGAATAGCTAATAACAACCTCTTCCAAATCAATATCTTCATTCTGCGACTTCAAGTCTGTGAAGTTCGCTTTCTGCTCTGTCAATCTGGTCTTTGTAAGATTAAGTCTTGACATTCTGTTACCTGCATCCGCTTTCGCCAAAGAAACCTGCTCCTGATATCTCTGCATCTGTCCAATTCCCGCCTCAAAAGCTCTTGTCATCTCTTCCTGTGCAAGTTCAAACTGCTTAGTAAGACCTTCCTTTATAAGTGCAAGCTTTTCCTGGGATTCATCATCCGCATATCTTTCCTGCACCATCATCTCCTCAACCTGCTCAAGCTGTGCTTCAATATCAATAACATTTTGCACTGATGTAACCAGGTCGTCAATATCTCTTCCAAGATATATATTAAATGCATCAACAGCCTCAGTATTAACCTTCAGCTTCTGAGAGAAGTTAATGTTATACTCTATATCCTCAACAACCTTATCATAATTGATTCCTGTATTATTGTCCACACAATCAAAATACATTGTAGGATTCAAATCACCCTTTATAAAGTTGTCCTTCTTATATGTAAATGACATACCATCCGCCAGGTAAACCTCTTTGTAAACATTTTCTCCAAGAAGAATTTCTCCTGTAGTCGGATTAAATGCAACCTCATCCTCAGCCGGTATGTAATTAACATCTGTTGTTACCGTACTTACGTCAAATGCTGTTCCATCCGAAAGCTCCAGCGCGAACGGACCTGCATCATCTACGCTCGTGTATGCAATTCTAAGTCTGTTAACAGTCTCAACATTTGGCGTAACTGTATTGCCTGTCGTATCATCTGTATGAACCTCAAGACCAAGAATATCTTCGTTAGTATATGCATTAGTATATGCTGTCTTTGTAGACAGATCATGTCTTGTAAACTTCTGAGTAATAGTGAAGTCCACATCTGCCGCATCCTCATCTGACTGATAATTAAGCGGTGTATCCGTCATAAATCCTGTGAATACATATCTTCCTGCATACTCAACATCACCTTCTGCATAAAATGCATCTTTAAGCTTATACAAACTGTCAGCAATTGTCTTACGTTCTGATGAAGAATATGAATCCGTAGCACCCTGCGTGCAATATCCGTAAAGATCCGTAATAACCGAATTGGCCTCATCAAGGGCACCTTCTGTTGTCTTCAGCCACGAGTCCGCATCCGGAATATTCTTATCAAGATAAAGCGTTACCTGCTCCAGACTTGAACGTAATCTCAAAGCACGAATAGCAATGATAGGATCCTCTGAAGGCTTGCTTATCTTCTTCTGAGTAGATAACTGATTATCCATTGTATTAAGCTGATTCTTGTTAATCTGCACGTTAGCCATCGTGCTGTTTATCATCATCTGATTAGTAATTCTCATATCGTACCTCCATAAATCCTAAGTTAACCGGTTTAGGAGTTCGCGGCTGCGCCGCGAATCTCTTACACGCCAGTCAAGGAGATTGCAAAGCAATCTCCAGAGTTCGCGGCTGCGCCGCGAATCTCTTACACGCCAGT
>JAFQIQ010000127.1 GCA_017397445.1 Lachnospira sp. | reverse complement strand
GACTTATCGTAACTTATCACAAATTGGTGTAATTTTATAGTTAATTGGTGTCAAAATTGGTGTCAAATGGTGTAAAATTGAATAAGTACAACGATATTATGGATCCAGGGCGAAAGCCCTGGATTTTTTTGCGTGAGAAACATTACATTTAATTTTACATATGTTTTGGATTGCGAGTATAATTTATCACCCACCTGTGTGTTGTATAATTTAGATGTAACAAACCAAGACAAGTCAAAAAACGGAGGTATTTATTATGGAGATAGCAATATTACTAACTGGAATTGTTATTTACAATTTATGCAAGTACGTAACGATTATTCCGGCTTGATGGAGTATAATTAGCTTAACAACAGTCAGAAAATTTAGTATAATTAAAGTGACTTAATATGAACGTAATTGTGTAAACTCAACAGCATTATAGATATGCTAAAGGGGAGGTGTAAATATATGAGAGATTCATTTGTAATACCAGAAGGCACATATATAATGGTTGAAGAACCTATGCCAGAAATAACAATTGAAAAAATGCATGCACTTATAGAACAAATCAGTTCAGAGCGGAAATTAGCGAGTTTGTTTGCAATTGCTTGGAATAAAGCAATGTGGATTGCAGATGAAGCATATGATTTTGAAGAAGGAACATAGGAATATTTCGATGCATGTAGGTTAACAGAATTATGGTTTGATGCTGAGAACATACTTCGAGAAATGATATTTGAAATATTACGTTTAGAAAATGTGCTCATTCCTGATTCGGCGCAAGTAAAAGTAATTGAACCATTTATGAACAGAAATGGATATAAGGATGGCAATGGCTGGTGGATTGATGACAAAATTGGAGACAATTAATATCAAAAGTGTAATTACGGAGGGTAATATAAGATGAAAATTTTAAAATTATTTTTAAGCTTGATTTCAGTTATATGTTTAGCTATTATTGCGATATACAAAAATCCTATAGCTGGAATTGTATTATTATCAGTAACCTCTTTAACTATAGGTATTATGATTGGAGAGGGGGCAAGCAAGAATGGAAAATAACAAATATAATCCAGAAGATAGTTTTAAGATAAATGGTTGCGAAATCGGTCTTACTGTACTTGATTTTTGGAAATATGCATATTCAGATTTGAACGCAGATTCGCGAGATGTAATCGCTGAGTTTTTAGTTTCTAATGCTTTAGGAATTCATGAAGCAACAAATCGTCAAGACTGGACCTTATATGACATAGATTTTAGAGGTGTTAGAATTGAGGTAAAATGCACGGGCTTTTATCAAACTTGGAGAGAAGATGATAACGTATCTGAAGAAAGACGGTTTTCAATCAGGCAAGCAACAGACAGAAAGACGAAGATATGTGAAAGGCATAATGATATATATGTATTTTGTTTGTTGAAAGGCAATACTCGTCAAGAGGCAAATCCTTTGGTTCTCGAAAATTGGGAATTCTATGTGATTCCAACTTCAAAAATTAATGAAGAGTGTGGAAACAATAAAAGCATTAGTCTTAACAAAGTTAAAAAGTTATGCAACCCTAGTAACTATAGTGATTTGAAAAACGAAATCATAGAGCATACTGGTATTATAGCTATGAAACATGCCCTAAAAGAATTGTCTAAAACTCAGATTAAATTTGTATGCGATGAATGTGTAATTGATACGGTGACCTTGAAAAATATGAATGAACAACAAATATACGATATCGTGTATGAAACAATGTGCAATATTGAAATAGAAGAAGTTTGTGCAAATACTGATGGTAATGATACTGTTCGGTGTGCAATTGCCTCTGATATTGTAACAATTCTAGGGAATGCCATGGCCAGAGCTGAAGGATTTTATGAGGAGCAATAGGAAGCGACAAATTTATTCATCTTGTTGATACGGAAGAGGTGCTATTAAGATATGTCAAATTATGTTTGGAATAAGGTCATTTGCGATAAAGACATTTTAGAAAAATATTTTATTGATTATAATCCATTTGGTGATGGGAATTTATTAGACAAACCTTATATTACTTTTAATAAATTATTTGATATTAAAACATTGGACGAATATGCCACAAAATTAGGTGTTCATATTTACTATGGAGATGGTTTTTCTTATAAAAGGCTAGAAAATAACAAATATGAAATTCTGTTTTGTACAAAGTGGAAATATCCTATTGCAGCTATAAAAAAGGCACTTACTTTATCGCATAATATAGAATGGTATGCTGTTGAAGAGAATTGTATCTACGTTTCCAAATTTTACTGGAATAATGGTATTAAAGAAAATGTTATGGTAATAGACGACGGATATGAAAAATGGCTTGATAATAATATCGATTTCAGTGATAATCTAGAAGATTATGATCATGATATTTGGTATTATCTTCAAACATCAGATAAAATGTGGGTAAACTGGGAGAGCAACGATGACTTTAAAAGATATGAGGATTCGGTTGTTAAGATATCTTTCCCTTTTATAAATAGTTTGTGACTGCTGTAGCTAAATTTCTAGATATGTTTTCATTAAAACGGAATCTCCTAAAACTCCCCTTCAAGGCATTTTTATAACCCACTATAACATTCATAATAGAACTAGAGTAGGAAATCAGCTTTCCGCCTCTGGTTCTATTTTTTTTAGGAAAGGTGTGGCGTTGTTATGGTAGATATTGATAAGTTGTATTACATCAAGGATTATAGCGGAAATTATTACAGAATTAATGATAGAGATGATTTGGTGACTGCGCAAAATGTAGATGAGGCCTCGGTGTTTTCTTATGTTGAAGCTAATAAAAGACTTAGTGTGGGTAATAAGAAGAAATTTATCTAATGGCTCCAGTAGAAGAAACTGACGAGGTTAGAATGCCTGACAAAATAAACTTAAGAATACTTGAAAAAGAGGCGGGTAGCGAGCTGACACAGATAATAGAAAGCGAGCAGGATGAGATTGAATCTGTGTTGCAGTATGATATGTCCAAGCTTGATTGGGAAGAGTTTTTGACACATTTTACATATGTGATTGAATCGCTAGCTAATTATAAGAGTTCGCTGGTTGAGGCACAATCAGATGTGGATTTGAGGATTTGTGATATTCTTCATTATATTGAATTGTGTGATGTAAGTGATGATGAGGCTGCTAGACTTGTTGATTTGTTGAGAGAGTGCAGGGAACATCGAAGAATCGTTAAGGATGAGATTATTTGCGTAGATACATTTCAAAAAACGGTGGGAACCAGTGGCAATGTTGCAAAGGCGAAAGAGGCGCTTAAAGCTATAAAAGGACTGGAGAATAGGATTTACGCACCACGTAAGTTAAGTGAGTTGTTTGAAAATAGCACAATGCGTATACCGAAAACTGATAAAAAGCATAGACAAGAGCCTAGCGTGACACAGATGGATGAAAATGAAGTGGTATTTGACATTGGAATTGCAGGAAAGGAGACAGAAGAGATGGAATATATTCGTAAGTGTATGGTTTTTGATGGTAGGGATAATGATTGGATGGCGTTTGCGGTGCAGCAAGCGGAGTTTTACAGAAATGTTAATCAGTATATTATAAACATTAAGCTGGATATTGAGGATATCGAGCAGGAAATAGCCGATTTGATGTATGAAAATGATTCTTCCAATTGCAATGTTACACAGGGGTATAAGATGTTAAAGCATTTGAAAGAATTACGCAACCAAATATTAAGAATATTTTGTAAACATAACCTTGTGTTTGATTGGTTTCCTATTGAAGGAGGATCTCATGACTATGAGTGTTTCGATAAAGGGCTTAGATGTGCATTTAAGTTGTTGGGAGAATAGAGCGATATGTCCGCTTTACTAACTAGTGTATTTAGTGATATAATTATTTTATAAATATTGAATTTGTAAGCACTTAAAGTATATCAAAGATTATAGGAGCGGTACGTATGAGATTATATTTTAGACAAACAAGCAGAACTTTAGATAGAGCATTTGGTAAGGGACTGACCAGAGGAAGAGTGGAGTATCATGTGCTCAATGAGGAGAAGCAGATATTATATTCGGTGCGATTAGATTTAAATAAGTTTATTATATATGATGCTTTAGGGAATAATCTGGCTACAATTCAGGAAAAATTCGGAGGTTCTGACTGTACTATCAGCGGTGTTAACGGGATACAGGGAGTGTTTGAAAGAATGTCGTTGCGAGCCAACAAAGGGTATATCTGGGCAAGTGCCGGATATGTTCTTAATATGTTAGATGCAGCGCACTTCGATATATACAAGAATGGTTGCTATGTTATGCGTATCAACAGTGAGGCTACTGTTACATTTATCAGTGATAATTGCAATTATTGGTTGGATGTGTATAATCCGGAATGTATGTTTGACGGTGTAATTATCACTATGGCTAAGGCGTTGCTGAGTTATGATAAGTAGAAACAGAAAATGCAGTCAAAGGAGGATATTAAATAAGTTTTGGTCATGTTAAAACATGCTCTTTGTGTGTTGTAGACAAGTTTATGTGATGGTTAAAGCGTGTAAATTTGAATAATTCAGTGGTGAAGGGGAGGATTTCGATGATACTTTAGAATAGTGGAAGAGCAAAAAGTTCAGCTATTTTGACAACAAGATAACAAAGAAAAAACACCCACTTCGTTAAACCGTGATTTAGCGAAGTGGGATATCTCTTTCCTACTATTTTTTATTCTTCTTTTCGTTTCTTTTTATAATACAAACGCGACATACACTTTTTTGTCCGTCAAATTGCCATCCCTGCTGGCCTAACATGACCTTAACTGCCGTGTCTGAGGTGTACGGAATTGTATCAACCCTTCCACAATATTCACATCTCGCTCCTGCAACTATCATAAAAAACTCCTTACTAACCAATGATGTCCATTAACTATGTTTTATATTATGCTATGTGTTATCAACATAACATGACAAACAATCTGTGTTTTATTATACACTAATAAAGCTCATAGTTGCAACCCAAAAAGCGCCACAAAATGAACTAAAATCAATACATTATTAAATAGCACACAGATTAGTAATCTGCGAGTAAATCTTCTATGTACTTTGCAGAAACATCCATATAATTGGATATCTCGTATATAGGCACACCATTATCATTGAGGATAAATATCAATTCATTGATGGTTGTCCCTTTGGCCTGCTCCATTCTAATAAAATGTCTTACGCGTTCTTCATCCATATCGACATCCCTCGCTTTTCTATTAATCACGTTCTGCAATTGGTGGTTGCATCTATTGAGATTATTATAACAAATATTTCTAATTTTCACAAGGCTGAATTTCAAAATACTTAGAAATTCATAAGTTTATAATTTGTTAATTTTTTGTTTCTTTTTAATTTATTGTAAGTAATGTAACCTTTATGATTCGTACTTATTTTAGACATATTTATGCTGTAATATAAGATACATCAGAGAGAGATACTTTGATACATGATTTCGATACAGGTTATCCGTTGATATCACATCCCTCATTCGATATATCGGATAATAGTATAGTTTTCTCCTCCCTATTTTTTATAATATAAGCAATGTAAAAAGGCTTCCCGGAAGGGAAGCTTTTTGCTTGTGTGCCTGGCGGCACGTAAATCTTAATTAAGTATCTGTTCTAACAGATATACCCTGTTAAACGGAAAAGAAAAATAATATCCGTCCACGAAATCTTTGGTTAGGGCGATAACTTCTTTGGCAATCTGAACACCTACAGCCTCACCATCTTCTTTAGATATGCAGGTTTTGTAACGCTCTATTACTTCATCTGAAACTTCTATACCCTTCATCTCATTTTTCATAAATAATGCGTTACGCAAACTGACAAATGGCATTATGCCGCATAGAATCGTAGCATTAGTTTCTTCTTTAAATTTTTTAAGTTTCATAGCCCCAGATTCATCAAATACAGGTTGTGTCATAAAAAATGTTGCTCCTGCATTCATCTTCTTCTTTACACGTCCTATCTCCCAGACCATATTGGTTCTATTCTGGTTAATAGCACCACCAAAACACAGATTGGATGCTACAAACTGCTCTGAATTCATGTCTTTAATTATATTCATAAGACCGACAGAATCAAAGTTAAACACAGATTTTACCGTTTGTCTTGAGGCTCCCGGTACAGGATCACCTGTTATTACAAGGAAATTATTAATATCGTTAATATGTGCCCCTAATAATTGTGAGCGTATTGCAATGGCATTCTTATCGCGGCAACACAAGTGTGGCATAACACACAATCCTGTTTCCTTTGCAACCTTTTCTGCCATAAGTATTGAATCAGCTCTTGTTCTTCCGGACGGAGAATCTGGGAATGTTACTACGTCCACACCACTTTTCTCAAGTATATGTGCGGCCTCCATAAGTTTTTCATCATCACTGTCAAGAGGCGGAGCAAGTTCAACTGCTATAAGTTTATTACCTAACTTTCCCTCCGTAGTACCCATTGTAAGCTTTTTTTTATAAAATGCGTTATCTTTGGATATAACAGTCTTTTCCTGCAACTTTGTGTTGCAATCAACATCTGCAATGGGGCAGTCTTTAACTATCGCAGCTAATTCTTTTATGTAATCCGGTGTTGTTCCGCAACAGCCTCCAATTATACGCACACCGGACTCTATAATATCCTTTGCCTTTTTGGCAAAGTATAAGGCGTTATCCGATGCAAATACCATACGGTTACTTACCATCTGCGGATATCCGGCATTTGGCAGTGCTGTAATACATTTATCGCCTAAAGCAATCTTTGAAAGAATCTTTTGCATATGAGCCGGACCTACGCCACAATTAAGCCCCACTGCATCCACACGGGCAATATCTGAAGCATCTGATAACAGTTTTCTCGCCGATAGTCCCGAGTTACTGTATCCGAACTGGTTAACTGAAAATTGGACAATAAGACATACTTCCGGATACTCTTTCAGTAATTCAATCGCCGGAACAATATCATCCATATCTGCAAATGTCTCGAAAACAATAGCGTCAACACCGCTTTCAACCATAGTACGCACTAAGTGACAATACTCATCCTGTACAGCGGCCTGCAACTTGAAATTATCGTAATGTATCGGTCCAATATCTCCGGCTACGTAAATAGTTTCAGACGATTTATCCGCTACTGCAATGGCAAGTTCGCAACCTTTTTTAATATTAGCCGATATTCGCTCTATGTCTGTTCCAAAGTTATATGAGTTGCTGGCATAGGTGTTAGTTCTTATTAACTTAGCACCGGATTTCACATACTCATTATGAATGTGTGAAACTCTTTCCGGGTATAAATCGTTAGCCAGTTCCGGAAGTTCCTGCGTATCATAAACATCTGCATAGTATGTGCCGAATGCACCATCTGTAATCAGTATATTATCTTTAACAAACCCTCTTATATCAAATCCTCTCACTGTATAAAACCAACTTTCTCCGATTAATTAATGTGTTACAAGGAACATAATTGTAAATAATATTGCAATTACCCAAGTGAATATTTTAATATCTTTTACCTTTCCTGTAAAGCACTTAATAAGAACATATGATATAAGACCAAATGCTATACCATAACTGATATTGTAAGTAAACGGCATCATGGCAACTGTCATAAATGATGGCACCGCCACTGCTGCATCGTTCCAATCAAGATCAACAACACCGCCTATCATAAGCACACCTACATATATAAGTGCGGCTGCTGTTGCTGAACCAGGTATTAATGCTGCTACAGGACTTAAGAACATGGCAATAAAGAATAATGCTCCGGTTGTAAGGGCTGCAAAACCTGTTCTGCCGCCTTCAGCAACACCAGCTGATGATTCAACAAATGTTGTAACTGTTGAAGTACCGCATACTGAGCCAAGTGTTGTTGCTACAGCATCTGAAAGCATTGCTTTCTCGAAGTTTGGAACTTCGCCGTCCTTTGTAAGCATTTTTCCTCTTGAACATGCACCATATAATGTTCCCAATGTGTCGAACATATCAACAAGGCAAAGAGCAAGTGCTGAGGTTATAATAACTAATACCAAATCGCCTGTGCTGTGATTGGCAAGATATGCACTGAAATCAAATCCTTCTGTAAATACTTTACCGAAGCAGTCAGTTCCCCACTCTGCAAATGCATTAAAAGGATTAAAACTTAATTTTTCAGCAAATCCATCATAGAATCCCGGAACTGTAAATCCAAGTATATAATAAAGCAATGCACCGCCTATAATACCGCCAAACACGGCACCTTTAACTTTCTTGTGTGCCATAACTGCAATAATAATCAAGGCAAGTATAGTAACAAGTTTTGGCATAATATCTGCCCATGTGGCATTACCGCCAAGGATATTAAATGATGAAAGATTAACTGCTGTAGATGAATCAGCAACTACAATTCCCGCATTCTGCAAACCAAGAAATGCAATAAACAAACCAATACCTGCAGGAATGGCTTTTCTTACACAATCAGGAATTGCGGCAAAAAGCTTTGCTCTTACTCCTGTAACTGTAAGCACCATAAACAAAACGCCATCAAGAAGTACAAGCACCAATGCATTAGCATATGATAATCCAAATGTTAAGCAAATAGTGTACACAAAATATGCATTAAGTCCCATTCCCGGAGCAAGTCCCAAGGGGAGATTGGCTATAAATGCGATAAACAATGTACCTATAACTGCTGAAATTGCAGTAGAAATATACATGGCATTGTAAGAAATACCATCAAGGTTAGCAAACATAGCGGCATTAACCATCAAGATGTATGCCATCGCCATAAATGTTGTAAGTCCGGCCATCATTTCAGTTTTAACCGTAGAGCCGCGTTCTTTAATTTTGAAAAACTTCTCCATAAAAAACCTCCTGCATTATGTAATAATTAAGGCAGAACTTTCAAAATGTCTCACGTAAACCATCCTACCCATTATGTAATATTATTATACAATCTTTTCTTATTTCTGTCGAGTGTACATAGTAAAAAAGAGTCTGCATATCGCAAACTCTTTTTGCTTATATTAGTTCTATGATTCACAATTGCAAAATGCTACTTACATATATACTCTGGCGATTGCATATGCAGTATATGCCACATACATAGCAACCATCACTGCGCCTTCCGGACGAGTAACTTTCTTTGATGTCTTAAAGAGTATAAAACATACAATATTTATAGCCAAAAGAATACACATATCAATTAAGGCTTCCATGTTAACTGCAATTGGATGGATTGTTGTAGATACACCAAGGATAAAAATAAGGTTAAATATGTTAGAACCCACAACATTTCCTATAGCCATACCGTTCTGCCCCTTCTTAGATGCCACAACTGATGTAACAAGCTCAGGAAGAGATGTTCCGATAGCGACGATAGTAAGCCCTACAAGTGTTGGTGTCATACCTAACTGAAGAGCAATAGCCTCTGCGTTATCAACTACAAGCTGGCCGCCGCCTACGATAGCTGCAACACCAACAACGATGAAGATCAGTGCCTTCCATATAGGCATAGCCTCAATTGCTTCACCTTCTTCGCGATTCTTTAATGCAATATAGATTGTATATGCAATATAGGCTACAAAAAGAACCAAACATACAATACCCATCCATCTTTCAATCTTTCCAATCGGCTGAGTAAAATCAGAAGGAATTGCCTGACCGTTAAACAATATGCCGCTTGCCATAAAAAGTGCCAACATAAGAGTAAGACCTATTGAAATCGGGTAATCTCTTTTCATAATACCACTGTCAACTACCATAGGCGAGAGTATGGCACATACGCCAAGTACAACAATTAAGTTAAACATATTAGAACCGATTACGTTACTTACAGCAATCTCATTGGCACCAGCCAATGCTGCTGATGTACTAACTGCAAGCTCAGGAGCACTTGTACCCATAGCAACAATCGTAAGACCGATAACAACTCCAGGCACTTTAAATTTCTGCGCTATGGCAGCACTGCCGTCAACAAACCAGTCTGCACCCTTAATAAGTAAAACAAATCCTACCACCAATAAAACAACATTTAATAAAATATCCATTTTCTTCCTCCGTTATAGTTAATTATTTTTTCCTTTTGATTTCTTATTAGACTTAACAATTTTGGCTTTTTCTTTTTTGGCACTCTCAACAATATCGTCAAGGCCGTAAAGTTCTTCCATAGTATCCATATTTTTGTATTTCAGTTTATTGTTAACAAATTCTCTAAACAATGCATAGAATACTGAGCATATTGGAATAAATGTAAGCATTCCGGTAACACCGAACAAACTTCCTCCTACTGATACTGCAACCAGAACCCACATGCCCGGTAAACCTACCGAATTACCTACAACGTGAGGGTATATAAGGTTTCCTTCGATTTGCTGAAGGACTAGGAACATCATGAAGAATATAAGTGCCTGAACCGGATTAACCATAGCAATAAGTACCACACCTATACCACATCCGATAAATGCACCCACAATCGGTATAAGTGCCAGCACTGCAATAACTACACCAATAAGCAATGCATACGGCATCCTGAATATGGTCATTGCTATGAAAAACATAAGGCCAAGTATAACCGCCTCAAGACATTGTCCTGATATGAAATTAGCAAATGCAGTATTGCACAATCTGGAAACTCTTATTACAGTCTGGGCATGTGTGGCCGGCAACAAAGCGTATACTACTTTTTTTGCCTGCCTTACAAGTTTCTCCTTCTGGAATAATATATATATGGAGAATACATAGCCAATAAAAAATGAAGCAAATCCAGAGAATAGCCCGCTTACAGCACCAATTCCACCTGATATAATTCCAATAGAATCAGTGGACAGGAAATTGAATACCGACTTTGCAATCCCATCCCAATCAATTGTAATTGAATCGAGGTAATCACTAACTTGTGGATATTCCTGAAGCAGATTATTAGCCCATACTATCACCTGGTCAACTGCACCCGGAACCTTTCTTACTACATCTGTAACAGTAGTAACCAGCTCAGGGACTACAACCAAGACTGTCATAGTAAGCACTGCAATTATTCCGACAAGGGTAATTACATAAGATATGATTCTTTTTAACAGAATCATTCGAGGTGTCTTGTACTTGTCCTTCGTAAAAATGTGTTTCTCAATACTCTTCATTGGAACGTTAAAGATAAATGCTATTGCTCCGCCAATTATGAAAGGCATTATAACACCGATAAATGACTTTAATAATCCGCCCAGCATACTCATATGATTAAGTCCCCAATATAACAATATGAGAAGAGCACCAACTAAAAGGTATACTTTTACCTTTTCTTTCTTAGATTCCTGACCTTGGTCCATAGGATTCCTCCTTTACATTATTAAATGTTTGGCAGTAAATCACATCATTATACATTCGTAAAAATAAAAAACGAGCCCCTTTACTGCGACAAAAATCACAATAAAAGTCTCGCTACCAAGAACATGTTCCGGGTTCATTGCCGTATCTTCGACAAATCGCCGTACTGACGAAAACACATTACACTTACGTGCAAGCTACTCCCTTTTATTCTTTAACATAATACCAAACTAAGAAATCTTAGTCAAGAAAATCTTGACATATAACTTGACAAATTCCTAAAAAGCAGTATGCTATTTACCAATAAACGTCTGTAGCAAGGAGGGCTTATGAATACTCAAACCAATAACTTTGCAACCGGCAGCATTATTAAGCATATGCTTAAACTTGCGCTGCCTATGACACTGGCTCAGCTTGTTAATGTACTTTATAACATAATTGATAGAATATACATAGGTCAGATCCCGAACGACTCAACCAACGCTCTTACAGGGCTTGGAGTAGCATTTCCTATATGCACGGTTACTATTGCTTTTGCAAATCTGGTGGGGATGGGCGGTGCACCGCTTTTTTCCATAGAAAGAGGACGTGGCAATGAAAAGGAAGCTGGGAAAATTATGGGCAATTCATTTGTCATGCTTGTGAGTTTAGGAATCCTTATAAGTATTATAGGACTTATTGTCAAAAAGCCGGTACTATATCTTTTAGGTGCCAGCGATGCCACATATTCATACGCCAATTCTTACATAACCATATATCTTTTGGGGACAGTATTTGTTATGTTAAGCCTGGGGCTGAACTCTTTTATCAATGCACAGGGATTTGGCAAAATCGGTATGATAACAGTGTCTATTGGAGCTGTTCTTAACATAATTCTGGACCCTGTATTTATATTTGTATTACGTATGGGGGTTCAGGGTGCTGCTGTAGCTACAGTAATTTCTCAGTTTGCTGCGGCAATGTGGACTATAAGATTTTTAACAGGAAAGAAAACAATAATTAAACTATCACGTGAAAACTTTTCGCTAAAGTTTGAAAGAGTGCGTAAAATATGTGCTCTGGGACTCTCGGGATTTACTATGGCAATAACAAACAGTGCCGTACAGATGGCCGGCAATTCAAGCCTTTCCATACACGGTGGTGATATGTATATAGCAGCTATGACTGTTATCAATTCAGTCCGTGAAGTTGTGCAGATGCCGGTGCTTGGTATCTCCAACAGTTCACAGCCTATTATAAGCTTTAATTATGGTGCGAAGGAATATTCCCGCGTAAAGCAGGCCATACGTTACATGGCGGTGGGCTTGTTTGCATATACATTAATAGCCTGGATATTCATAATGATATTCTCAAAGCAGTTAATACAGTTATTTAACAGTGATACAGCCCTGCTTTCCATAGGAATTACTGCAATGCATATATACTTTTTCGGCTTTTTCTTTATGGCATTTCAGTTTACGGGGCAGTCCACATTTACTGCACTTGGCAAGTCAAAACATGCGGTATTCTTTTCGCTTTTTAGAAAGGTTTTCATCGTAATTCCGCTTATATATTTATTGCCACTTATTGGCGGACTTGGCGTTAACGGTGTATTTCTTGCAGAGCCTGTCTCTAACCTTATAGGAGGACTTGCGTGTTTTATAACCATGTACATATCAGTGTATAGAAAAATGTAACGAAAATGTAATGGATTTCAGATTGTATTTTTACTGCAAATGGACTATAATTATATATAGCAAATGAGTTGTGCGTTATCGCAACAATATCACACATTCGGGAGGATAATTAT
>JAFQIQ010000126.1 GCA_017397445.1 Lachnospira sp. | reverse complement strand
GGCGCTGAATATATAAAGGAAGAATTGAGAGAAACAGCGGTATACAATACGATTCTTTCTTATATAGCGAAAGGGTATTATAAGTTAAATGAATTGCATGCCCTCACAGGATTTGGCAGAGATAAAATTAGTGTATATCTTAAGAATCTTATGGAACGTGAAATCGTAGAGAAATTGTATTCTTATGACGCGGATGGGAATGAGTATACAAGGAAAGGGCTTTACAGAATTAAGTCCGGTTTTACGGAATTTTGGTACAAGTATATATATGGCAGGGAGTACCAATTGGAATTATTACAGAGTGAAGATTTTTATGACATATATATTGCAGATACCATAAGTGATTTTCCGAAAGAGACTTTTATTAAAGCGGGAATGGAATATGTGCAATATCTTGATTGTCACAATCAGTTGCCGGTTAAGATTGACAGAAGAGGACGCTGGTGGGGCAAAAATGGAGATATTGATATTATTGCGTGTGATATTGATAAAAAGTATGTTGTAGGCAGCTGTAACTGGCAAAAAGATGTGTTTACATTTACTATGTTTGAGGAACTTGTGTACAATGTTAATCTTGCGGGGATTGGCAGAGATTATATTTATCTTTTCTCTAAAGGGACATTTGACGAAGAATTAACGGCGTATGCTAAAGATAATGATAATATTAAACTTATTGGTTTGATTGATATGTAAGAGGAGATGCAGATGGGAAAGTCAGTATTTATAGCGGAGAAGCCCAGTGTAGCACAGGAGTTTGCTAAGGCACTTCATGAGAATTTCCGCAAGAAAGATGGTTTCCTTGAAAGTGATAATAATATAGTTACCTGGTGTGTTGGACATCTTGTTACTATGAGTTATCCGGAAACCTATGACCCTAACCTGAAACGTTGGAGCTTTGATACGTTGCCATTCCTGCCTAAGGAGTGGAAGTATGAGGTTATTCCTGCGGTTGAGAAGCAGTTTAATATAGTGAAAAATGTGCTTAACAGGGATGATGTTGAAACTATATATGTATGTACCGACTCGGGACGTGAGGGAGAGTATATATATCGACTGGTAGGGCAGATGGCGCAGGTTAAGGGCAAAAAAGAAAAACGTGTCTGGATTGATTCACAGACGGAGGAAGAGATTATAAGAGGCATAAAGGAAGCTAAAGATTTGTCAGAGTATGATAATCTTAGTTCTGCGGCATATCTTAGAGTGAAGGAAGATTACCTTATGGGAATTAATTTCTCAAGGGTGCTGACTTTGAAGTATGGCCGTAATATATCCAATTATTTGAAAACGGACAGAACTGTTATTGCCGTAGGACGTGTTATGACTTGTGTTCTTGGAATGATAGTAAGAAGAGAGAGAGAAATAAGAGCTTTTGTGAAAACGCCATTTTACAGAGTACTTACTAATGTTTCTTTAGGTCAGGAGTCAGGAGGATTTGAAGCTGAGTGGAGAGTGTGGGAGAAAAGCAGGTATTATGGCACACCTTATCTTTATAAGGAGAATGGTTTTAAAGAAAGGCAGAAAGCAGAAGAACTTGTAGGGATATTATCAGATCCGCTTCCGGCAGAAGGAATTATTGAGTCTATAGAAAAGAAGAAAGAGGTTAAGAATCCGCCGCTTCTTTATAATCTTGCAGAGTTGCAAAATGAATGCTCGAAGTTGTTTAAGATAAGTCCGGACCAGACGCTTAACATAATCCAGGAATTGTATGAAAAGAAGATGGTTACATATCCAAGAACTGATGCGAGAGTACTGTCAACGGCGGTGTGTAAGGAAATACACAAAAATATCAGCGGATTAAAAAATTATGATATGGTTAAGGATATTGCTACTAATATTCTTGATAATAATATGCATAAGGGAATCGAAAAAACAAGATATTGTGATGATAAAAAGATTACAGACCATTATGCAATAATTCCTACAGGACAG
>JAFQIQ010000125.1 GCA_017397445.1 Lachnospira sp. | reverse complement strand
GATGCTGTCAGATGGGTGCTCGGTGAACAGAGCGCCAAGCAGCTTCGTGGAGCTAAGATGGAAGATGTAATATTTGCAGGAACGGAGGCTAGAAAGCCGGTTGGTTTTGCATATGTTTCAATTACATTTGACAATGCAGACCATGTGCTTCCTGTAGAGTATGATGAAGTAACAGTAACACGTAAAGTGTTCCGTTCCGGTGAAAGTGAATACCTTATAAACGGTCATGGATGCAGACTTAAGGATATTACAGAGATGTTCTATGATACGGGTATCGGTAAAGAAGGGTATTCTATTATCGGTCAGGGACAGATTGATAAAATTCTCAGTGGTAAACCGGAAGACAGACGAGAACTGTTTGATGAGGCTGCGGGAATTGTTAAATTTAAGAGACGTAAGGCTGCAGCTGTTAAGAAGCTTGAAAATGAAAGAGGGAATCTTGTCAGAGTTAATGATATTCTATCAGAACTTGAAAAACAGGTTGGCCCTTTGGAGAAGCAGTCAGAGAAAGCAAAAGAGTATCTTAAACTCAAAACAGAACTTAAAAGATGCGATGTTAATGCATTTTTATTGGAGACGGACAAGCTCACTAAAGATTTAGAAGAAGTTGATAAAAAAATTCAAATTGTAACTAATGATTTTGATGCTGCAAGCGAAGAGTATGAAAGCACAAAGACTGAATATGATGAGTTGGAAAATCAGCTTGCTTCAATTAACAATGAAATCGAAATGGCTAATACACTGCTATCTAATACGGAACTTGAAAAACAACGTTTAGAGGGTGTTTCTAATGTATGCAGAGAGCAGATAAAGACAATTGAATCCAATAATACACATTATAGCAATCGTATTAGTGATATTGAGCGTTCTGTTAAGGAACGGGAGAACAATATCCGTAACTTAGAGGCGGAGAAGGCGGAGCTTTCAGACAGCCTTTCGCAGTATGAAGCGAAGCAGGCTGAAGCTGAGAGTAAGCACAAGGCAATTGCTGATGAAATAGAGCAGATAGCAAAGTCAATTGAAGAGAATAAGGATGCCATATTTGACATACTTAATGAAAAATCAGCAATAAAAGCCGATAATGAGCGTTATCAGACTTTACTTTCCCAGTACAATATTAAGAAAGCTGAATTAAACAGCCAGATTATCAGGGGAAAGAGTGAAGAAAGTGCTCAAGATATAGTGATTAAAGGCTATGATGAAAAACTTGCAAGCGTTAACAGTGTTATTGATGCCCTTACGAAATCTATCGATGAGGGGAATACAAAGGTTGTAACTTTAAAAGAAGAGATTGCAGAACTTAATACTTTAGTTGATAAACAACAGCAACAGTATCATCGCGAGAAGTCAAGACTTGAATCCTTAATTAATATTACGGAACGTTATGACGGTTACGGTAACAGTATCCGAAAGATTATGGAGTTAAAGAACGAAAATTCCGGAATCTTAGGCGTAATTGCCGATATTGTAAAGGTTGAAAAACGTTTTGAAACCGCTATTGAGACCGCACTTGGCGGTTCTATCCAGAATATTGTTACTGACAATGAAAATACGGCTAAAGGTCTTATTGCACATCTTAAAGAAAACAAGCTTGGCAGGGCTACATTTTTACCGTTATCATCTATTTCAGGTAAAAACACTCTCGAAAAAGATCCTTGCACTAAGGAAAACGGAGTTGTGGGTATTGCAAGCGACCTGGTAAGAGTTTCATTTGAGTATAAAGACCTTGCAAAATATTTGCTTGGAAGAATTCTTGTAGTTGACAATATTGACAATGCATTGGCCATTGCCAGAAAGTATAAACATTCATTAAGAATTGTTACTCTTGAGGGGGAACAGTTAAATCCCGGCGGTTCTATGACAGGTGGTGCGTTTAAGAACGCAAGCAATCTTTTGGGACGCAGAAGAGAAATTGAAGAGTTAAAAGTAAGTGTTGCGCAGATTAGCAAAGATATTAATGAAAACAAAGAAAAAATAGCTAATTTGAGAAAAAATGTTGCAACTGTAAGAGAGCAGCTTGAAATCGATAATAAGAATATGCGTGAAAGCCAGCTTGAACGCAATACAGTTTCTATGAATCTGAATCAGGCTAAGAGCAAAAAGGCTGAAATTGGAAAAACTTACAGTGATGCAGCTGAAAGTCTTAATAATATCGATAAAGAAATTGCTGAGATTAACAACAATCTTAATAACGTAACAGGAAATCTTGCAAAGCTTGACAATAGGAATGAAGATTCTCAGAACACAATCAGTAAGCTTAGTGTTGAGCTTGAAGCAAAGCGTGCTTTGGAAGCCTCTAGTCTTGCCCAGGCTGAACATCTGAAGATTGAGTTTTCTTCGTTGTTGCAGAAGGTTGACTTTATTGGTGAAAATCGACAGAGAATGCTCCGTGAAATCGAAGATTTCAATATGGAAAAACGCGAGATTATTGATAAAATGTCTGTGACTGATCAGGAGATAGCCGCTAAGAATGCTGAAATTGAGAGCATTGCAGCACAGATTAAAGCTGCAGAAGTACAGATAACATCATGTTCTGATAAAGTTTCAGTACTTAAAGAAGAACGTAGCAGTATGAATGCTACTCACAAGACATTTCTTGATAAGCGCGAAGGTATCAGTCAGCGTATTGCTGAACTTGATAAGGAAAACTATAGACTTAGTGCTCAGAAAGAAAAGTTGGAAGAGGCTACTGATAATCTGGCAGATTATATGTGGAACGAATATGAACTTACATATACTTATGCTACAGAGTTAAGAGACGAAGCCCTTGATAATCTTACTGCGCTTAAGAAAGAGATTAGTTCACTTAAATCAGCTATCAGAGGACTCGGTGATGTTAATGTTAATGCTATCGAGGAATTTAAAGAAGTTAGTGAACGTTACAATTTCCTTAAAGCACAGCATGATGATCTTATTGAGGCTGAAAATGCTTTGATGCAGGTTATTGAGGAACTTGATTCGGGCATGAGAATTCAGTTTGAGCAGAAATTCAATGAAATTAAAGTTGAATTTGATAAAGTGTTTAGAGAACTTTTTGGCGGTGGAAGAGGTACTATCGAACTTGTTGAAGGTGAAGATATACTTGAAGCGGGAATCCTTATTATATCACAGCCACCTGGAAAGAAATTACAGAATATGATGCAGCTTTCCGGTGGTGAGAAAGCCCTTACGGCAATTTCTCTTTTATTTGCCATTCAGAATCTTAAACCGTCACCATTCTGTCTTCTTGATGAGATTGAAGCTGCCCTTGATGACTCTAATGTAGGAAGATATGCAAACTACTTACATAAGCTTACACAACATACACAGTTTATCGTAATTACTCACAGACGTGGAACAATGGCTGCTGCAGACAGACTTTATGGTATCACCATGCAGGAAAAGGGTGTATCTGCACTTGTATCGGTAGATTTAATTGCTGATGACTTAGATAAAGAAGAGAAAACTAAGAAGTAAAGGAGTTACAGACTATGGGTTTGTTTAGTAAGTTAAAAGAAGGTCTTGCAAAGACAAGGAACAATATTGTCAGCGGTATTGATTCCATATTTTCAGGTTTTTCAAGCATTGATGATGAGTTTTATGAAGAACTTGAAGAAACACTTATTATGGGTGATTTAGGTGTAAGAGCCACTGATGACATTATTGAGGACCTTAAGGCAAAGGTAAAAGAGAATAAAATCAAGAATCCGGCGGATTGTAAGCAATTACTTATTGATACTATAAAGGAGCGTATGGATTTAGGCCCTAATGCATATGATTTTGAGAAACAAAAATCAATTGTTATGCTTATCGGTGTTAATGGTGTTGGTAAAACAACTTCTGTTGGCAAGCTTGCCGGTCATCTTAAAGGTATGAATAAGAAGGTTGTAATGGCTGCTGCTGATACATTTCGAGCTGCAGCTATAGAGCAGCTGACTGAATGGGCACATCGTACAGGCACTGATATTATTGCGCAAAATGAAGGTTCTGACCCGGCGGCCGTAATATATGATTCAATTGCAGCTGCCAAAGCTCGTCATGCTGATGTACTTCTTTGCGATACAGCAGGAAGATTGCACAATAAAAAGAACTTGATGGAAGAGCTTCGTAAGATTGACAGAATTATCGAAAGAGAGTATTCTGATGCTTATAGAGAAAATTTAATCGTTCTTGATGCTACCACAGGACAGAATGCATTGGCTCAGCTTAGAGAATTCAAAGAGGTTACAGACATCACCGGTATTATTCTTACTAAGATGGATGGAACTGCAAAGGGCGGTATAGCAGTAGCAATACAGGCAGAGTTTGGAATTCCGGTCAAGTATGTGGGCGTTGGTGAGAAGGTTGAAGATTTACAGAAATTCAATTCTGACCTTTTTGTTAATGCATTGTTTGATGTTGATACACCGGACGAGGATTAGAATTTTATTAAAACATTTTAGAAACATAAGTAGAAAAGAAGGGAAAAGTTATGGAAGAGTTAACTTTGGAAAAATTCGAGGAAGCAGCCGAGAGAGTGAAAGAAGTCACACTTAAGACTAATTTGGTATTTAGTGAGTATTTTAGTAATCAGTCAGGCAATAAGGTATATCTCAAGCCTGAGAATATGCAGTATACAGGT
>JAFQIQ010000124.1 GCA_017397445.1 Lachnospira sp. | reverse complement strand
TATGGTGATGTTTATAAGGCAACTGAGATGAAGGTTGCGGGTGCAGGCAAGGCAGAGCTTGTATTTACTGACGAGCAGGGTAATGAGACAAGAGAACTCATTCATAACTTTAAGGGTGCAGGAATTCTTCAGGGTATGCATAACTTAGAAGATTCTATTGAGAGCTTTGCAAGAAGCTGTTTTAACTTTGCACTTGATACAAAGCAGGATTTATGGTTTGCTACAAAGGATACTATTTCTAAGAAGTATGACCATACATTTAAGGATATTTTCCAGGAGATTTACGACAATGAATATGCTGATAAGTTTAAGGAGGCAGGCATTGAGTATTTCTATACACTTATTGATGATGCAGTAGCACGTGTTATGCGTTCAGAGGGCGGTTATATCTGGGCTTGTAAGAACTATGACGGTGATGTTATGAGTGATATGGTTGCTACAGCATTTGGTTCACTTTCTATGATGACATCAGTACTTGTATCGCCAAACGGATATTACGAGTATGAAGCTGCTCATGGAACAGTTCAGAGACATTACTACAAGCATCTTAAGGGCGAAGAGACATCTACTAACCCAATTGCTACTATTTATGCATGGTCAGGTGCATTGAGAAAGCGTGGAGAGCTTGATGGAACACCGGAGCTTTGTGCCTTTGCGGATAAGCTTGAGCAGGCTTGCGTAAAGACTATTGAGAATGGTGAGATGACTAAAGATTTGGCATTAATCACAACTATGGAGGCTCCGAAGACCCTCAATACACAGGATTTTATTAAGGCGGTTAGAAAGACTCTTGATAGTTTAATGTAAGGATATTGGTTGCAGAAAACGGAGAGGTTCAATGAAATTTAAGTTTGAATTTGCAGATTTATTTAAGTTGCCTAACATTCTTTGTTATCTGAGAATCGCAATGGTTCCTATATTCCTGTATGTGTATTTTGCTGCTACAGATCAGTTCGATTATTATATGGCAACAGCAGTGGTGATTATATCAGGCATAACAGATTTTCTGGATGGACAGATTGCAAGAAGATTTAATATGATAACGGATTTGGGAAAACTTATTGACCCAATAGCAGACAAGCTTATGCAGTTAGCAATGTTGGTGGCGTTGACAATAAGAATCAGATACATGTATGTTTTGATTATATATCTTGTTATAAAAGAAGTTGTGAGTACGTTAACAGGTTTCTTTGTATATAAGGTATATGCAAGACGCTTGGATGGTGCCAAGTGGTACGGTAAAGTGTGTACATTTTTACTGTATGCTGTTATGTTGGTGCTTGTAGCTTTTCCACAGATGGAAGTGCATGTTCAGGGAATTCTTATTGCTGTATGTGCAGGTAGTTTTACACTGGCTTTTGTAATGTATATGAGACAGTATATTATTATGGCTATTGATGCAAAGAAACATAGGAACGATGAGGTTTTGTATTAAAGCACGTTTGAAAAGGGGATAGGATATGTTAGAAATTGCTTTTCGTGGGATGAGTTTTGGTCAATTTTTGATATGGTTTTTTATCTATAGTTTTATAGGCTGGATTATGGAATGCGTTGTTATACGTATCCAGCTTGGAAGATGGGAGAATCGTGGTTTTGCCAGATTGCCGTTTTGCGTAATATATGGTTTTGGCGTATTTTTTGCATTAATTCTCTTCAGACCTATAGAGCATAATTATGTGGCACTTTATTTTGTGGGTGCTATTGCTGCGACTATATTTGAGTACTTAACAGCTATGGTTATGCTTAAGCTTTTTGGTAAGATATGGTGGAATTACGATCATTTGCCATTCAATTATAAGGGCATTCTTTGTCTTGAAAGTACAATAGGATGGGGATTTGTAGCACTTATAGTATTTGGATTCCTCAATAATGTTATTGAGTCTATGGTTAAGATGATAGATGTAAGAATAGCTACAGCCGTTGGTGGTGCATTACTTGTTATGTACATCTTTGATTTTACTCAGAATTTTGTTAAGAGACTTGACAAAGGCGAAGCAGAAACTATTGAAGTGTTCTGTCAGGAGGAAGAAGATGAAGAGCAGGAGCCTAACAGGGTTAAACAGTGGGTTTTAAAGTTTATAAGCAGATAATATAATAAAATGTGATAAAAGCATAATCGTTAGAGACATCTAATGGTTGTGCTTTTGTAGTATGGTGGTGAAATATGGTGGAAAATAGATTGAAAGGGTTGGGGGTAACCAAAAAGATTGGAATAGGTAAGGCTGTAAAGCTCACAGATTCCGGAGTTGTCATACACAAAACAAGAATAACGGATACGGAAGCTGAGGTGTGTAAGTTTTACAAAGTACGTGACTTGTTTATTGAGGAAACAGAGAACCTTTTTAAAGATTTGAGTCAGAAACTTGATAATAATGAAGTGGCTCTTATTATACAAAGCCATATTGCAATTGTAAATGACAGTCAGTTTGAGGAAGATATAAAGACACAGATTGTGGAGAATAAGATGTGTCTTGTATGGGCTGTAGATGTAGTATGCTCATCATATATCAAGATGTTTAGTCAGATTGATAATGAGGTGCTTTCACAAAGAGCCTTGGATTTTGAGGATATTAGAAATCGCCTTGCAGTTATAATTAACGGGAATGAAAAAAGCAGCGATAACAGAATTACAATAAGTGTTCCCAACGCAGTGCTGGTTGTGAAGGAATTACATCCTTCCATGACGGCCAGAATGGATGCAACGGAGCTTTTGGGTATTGTGGTTGAGAATGGCGGTGAAACCTCTCATGCTGCAATTTTAGCTAAGGCGCTTGGGATTCCTACGGTTCTTGGAGTGAAAGGGGCTTGCGAACTAATTGAAGAGGGAGATACGGTTGTAGTTGACGGGGATTCCGGGGAAGTTATTGTAAGGCCGTCTCAGGAACAGCTCAAGGTGTCCGACGAGAAAAGAACACATTTAATAGATAGTGAGAAAGAACTTACGGTATATAAGGACAAGGAAACCTGCACAAAGGATGGTGTAAGTGTGTCGTTGTATGCTAATATCGGTTCAGAGGAAGAGGCAGTTAGGGTTAATGAGTTTAATCCGGATGGAATAGGACTCTTTAGAACGGAGTTTCTGTTTATGAATGGCAACAATATGCCTATTATGGAAGAGCAGCTGCTTGCTTATAAGAACGCTGTTTTGGCAAGCGGGGAAAGAATACTTACCATAAGGACACTTGATATCGGTGGTGATAAAGAGGTGCCATATCTTGGATTAGAAAGGGAAGTTAATCCGTTTTTGGGACTTAGAGGAATAAGATTGTGCCTTGAAAAAGAGGCGATGTTTAGAGAACAGATAGAAGCCATATTGAGAGCCAGTGCATATGGATGCGGGAATGTTCGGATAATGATACCACTGGTAACTAATATTGAGGAGATACGAGCTGTTAAAGGGATAATAAGCAGTGTAAAAGAAACTCTAAATGCGACGCACACAGCTTACGATGAGAATATTAAGGTTGGAATTATGATAGAGACGCCTGCGGCCGTTATTATGGCAGATGCCTTTGCCGGAGAGGTGGATTTTTTCTCTATTGGAACTAATGATTTAACACAGTATACAATGGTGGTAGACAGAGGGAATGAGAAAGTTGCCCATCTTTTTGATACATTTTCGCCGGCAGTGCTTAGAGCCATTAAACATGTGGTTTCGGTGGCAGATGCAGCGGGGATAGAGGTTAGTATGTGCGGTGAGGCAGCTGCAGATGCAGCTATGATACCGGTATTATTGGGACTTGGACTTAGAAAATTTAGTGTTGCTTCATCATTGATTCTGGAAACCAGAAGAAATATAGCAAGCTGGGATGTGGAGAGTGCTATAGAAATAGCTACGAAAATTATGAGTGAAACATCTGTGGAGGAGATTAGAAGATATGGCAGTGATTTATGAGACTGATGAAGAGTTGGAAAAGGTGTTGCTTGTAGGAGTTCAGTTAGGCACTGAAGAGGAGGCACAGCGTTCTTTGGAGGAGTTGAAAGAACTTGCAAAAACAGCGGGGGCGGAGACTTTGGGTAAAGTTATTCAGCCAAGAGATAACTTCCATCCTGCAACCTATATAGGAAAAGGCAAAATTGAGGAAGTAAGAGAGCTTATTGATACATTGGGAGCCACAGGAATTATATGCGATGATGAGCTGTCGCCTGCGCAACTGAAGAATCTGGAGGATGTACTTGGAACTAAGGTTATGGACAGAACTATGGTTATTCTTGATATATTTGCATCCAGGGCTAATACAAGTGAGGGTAAGATTCAGGTTGAGATGGCACAGTTAAAGTATAGAATGACAAGGCTTTCAGGACTTGGTACTACCCTTTCAAGACTTGGAGGCGGAATTGGTACAAGAGGTCCAGGTGAGAAAAAGATAGAGACTGACAGAAGAATAATCAGGGAACGGGTTACGAAGCTTCAAAGAGAGTTGGAAGAGGTGCGTAATCACAGGGATATTCAACGTCAGAAAAGAAGTGAGAACTCAACTCCTGTCGTGGCGATTGTCGGATATACTAACGCGGGAAAATCAACCTTGCTTAATACTCTTACAGATGCGGGAGTTTTGTCAGAAGATAAGTTGTTTGCTACACTTGATCCTACAACCAGAGCACTTAAACTGCCTAATGGGGAAAAAGTTCTGCTTACTGATACTGTAGGTTTTATCAGAAAGCTGCCTCATAATCTTATAGAAGCTTTTAAGAGTACATTGGAGGAGGCAAAGTATGCAGATATAATTGTTCATGTGGTGGATGCTTCTAATCCTGACAGGGACAGTCATATAAAGACAGTATATGATACTCTTGCACAGCTGAAAGTTGGGGACAAGCCTACGGTAACTCTTTTTAACAAATGTGATGCCTGCGAGGGAGAGCTGGTGTTTAAGGATTTGAACGCAGATAAGACTGTTAATATATCAGCTAAAACAGGTATGGGACTTATGGAGTTTCAGGAAGTTTTGCAGGATATTATTATGGAGAGCAGAGTTCATATAGAGCATTGTTTTGCGTATAATGAAGCGGGAAAGATTCAGATGATTAGGGAGTCCGGTCAGCTGATTAAAGAGGAATATACAGCGGAGGGAATAGAGGTGGAGGCCTACGTTCCGAGGGATGTATATGACAGACTTGCTAAAGGAGGCACATTATGAATGATATGATGAAACTAAATCAGGAGCTGCTGGAGTTTATTAAAAAGAGTCCTACGGCATATCAGGCAGTGGATAGTGTAAAGAAGATGCTTAGCGGAACAGATTGCCATATTACAACCAGAAACGGCACATCCCTTATTGCATATAGAATTCCCCAATACAGACCGAAGGGATTTCATATAATCTGTGCACATACTGATTCGCCGATGTTTAAGATTAAGGAAAATGCAGAGAGTAAGGATGGAAACGGTTATACAAAGATTAATGTTGAAAAATACGGTGGAATGATTGTGAATACATGGATGGACAGACCGTTATCCGTGGCAGGAAGAGTTGTATATGAGGCAGACGGTGAGCTTGTAAGTGTTAATGTGGACTTGGAAGAACCTATGTATATAATACCGAATCTTGCAATTCATATGTCAAGAGGCAGTGAAGATAAGCCATTAAGCATTCAGACGGATTTACAGCCTATAGGTGATGAGGGGCTTTTGGAAACTGTTACTGCAAAGATGTGTGAGATTACGGGTAAGAATATTCAGAAAGAAAATATTCTGGGTACGGACCTCTATGTGTATAATTGCCAGGAAGGTGTGGCGGTAGGTGGAAAACAGTCACTGCTTTGTGCACCGCGACTGGATGATTTGCAGTGTGTGTTTGCGGCCGCCAAAGCATTTGTTTCTCAAGAGGGCAATGATTATGTGAATATACTTGCAGTGTTTGATAATGAAGAGGTGGGAAGTCTTTCGAGACAGGGAGCAGCTTCGGATTACTTGAAAAATGTTCTTGAAGAGATTGCAGAGGAGTTGGAGCTTTCTGGAAAAGAATACAGATGTATGCTGGAGAACAGTATAATGATAAGTGCGGACAATGCTCATGCGGTGCATCCTAATCATCCGCAGAAGGCAGATCCTACTAATAAGCCGCACATGAATGAGGGCATTGTTATTAAGTATCACGGAGCGCAGAAGTATACTACAGATGCGTATACCGGCGCCTATATAAAGAAATTGTGTAAGGATAATGGAATACAGTATCAGACATATCATAATAATTCTGATGTTGCAGGTGGTTCCACACTCGGTAATCTTGTTATGGCCAATGTGTCGATTCCGGCAGTTGACATAGGTGCACCGCAGCTTGCAATGCATTCGGCTTTCGAGACGACCGGTGCTTTAGACACAGAGAATCTGTGCAGGCTTATGAAAGTTTTTTATAAAAATTAAAATTAGGTATTGACAACACATTATGGTGTGTATATACTGTGTATATGGATATATACGGTATATACACACCTTTGTGCGTTTAAACTGTTGCTGCAGACACGGAGAGAACGTAGGGGGTATATGCAGGCTATATATCAGAATGGAGGTTGTAAGATGCTTAAGGTGGATGGTTTGAATAAAACATTTTATGGTTTTTCCTTAAAGAATATTGATTTGCATATACCTAAGGGCTATATATGCGGGCTTATTGGTGAAAATGGTGCCGGAAAGTCAACGCTAATAAAGACGATTATTGGGTTGTATAAGATGGAAGAAGGTTCAGTTGTTGTAGATGGTATGAAGTTTGACAGCAACGAAGCACAGATTAAGGATATGTTGGGGATTGTTCTTGATGAGTGCATTTATAATCCGGGATACACTCCGTTAAAGATTGGCAAGTTGTATGGTCCTTTGTATACACATTATGAGGAAAGTGCGTATCTTGACTGGTTAAAGAAGTTTAATGTTCCTGCTGATAAGAAGATAAAACAGTTGTCAAAGGGTATGCAGATTAAGTTTCAGTTAGCCTTTGCACTGTCACATAAGGCTAAGCTCTTTATCTTTGATGAGCCGACAGCCGGGCTTGATTCGGATTTTAGAAAAGAATTTCTGGATATCTGTATGGAGCTTATAGAGGATGGAGAGAGAAGTATATTGTTTTCTACACACATAACAGAAGATTTGGACAGAGTGGCAGATTATATAACATTTATTCAGGATGGAGAGATACTGCTTTCTATGACAAAGGAGGAGCTTTGCAGCAGGTTTGTGTATGTACAGGCAGAGAATTATAAACTTAAACTGCTTAAACCTACGAGTGTGGTTCACAGAGAAGAGGGGACTTACGGCGGAAGTGCATTGGTGGTGAATTCAAAGCAGGTTCCTTTGGATAATGATTATGAGAAGAGAGTGCCTACGGTTGAAGAGGTTATGTATTATTTTGTGAAAGGGGGCAAGGCTCATGCGAAAGATATCATTGAGTTATATGTTAAATAGAACATTTAATGTAAGTACGCTGGGACAATGCATGTGGATATTTTTTTGTACACAGATAACTGCGGTTACTAATGGAATGATTGCAGAAGTGCTTATAATGGTGTCTATGGCAGCGTTTGTCGCACTTGGTGCTATGCTGCCTAAACTTCCTGAGGAGATATTCCTTATGCCTGTATCGAGAGAAGACAGGGAGAAAAGTATAAGGCGGCTTTTTGTAGAAAAGTTGATTGTATCTGCCATACTTCAGAGTGTGTTAATGATAATTTCGGTTGTATGCGGATTTCTGACACCTATAAGTGCTGTACTATTGGTGGTAGACGCGGTGACTGTTTCTTATGCATTTGTCTTAACAGGATATTACAGGGGAAAGAATGTTAATGCAAGTGGAATATATACGGGAACTATGATGTTTATAGTTATCTTGATGGTGATTACAGCAGGCGTAAATGTTAAGCCGGGGCTATGGGCAATTATAATAACTATTAATTCCGTAGGCTTATGGAGTATTGTGTGGTGTAAAGCAGGCAAGGCAATTAAAGGTATGTGTGAGGACCTTGCGGATTACGAGAAACTTATGGTTACCAATATGCCCCTCGATAAGAGAGCAAAGTTGAAAGAAAAGGGTGTTATATAGGAGGGCGTTCGTATGAAGATTATTATTTCAGCAAATTCAAGTCTGCCTATATATGAGCAGATTATTAATCAGGTAAGAGATGCGGTGGTGGCTAAAAAAATGCTTCCGGGTGAGGCTATGCCGTCAATAAGAGTGCTGGCAAAGGATTTACAGGTTAGCGTAATTACTACAAAGAGGGCCTATGAAGACCTTGAAAAAGAAGGTGTTATTATGTCTGTTCCGGGAAAGGGATTCTATGTGTGTGAACAGAGTAATGACATACTGAAAGAAAAGCAGATAATGCTTCTGGAAGAAAGATATGCAGAGCTTATAAGTGACAGTCGGAAGGCAGGAATGGAACTTTCGGAGATTGTTAATCTAGTGAAAGTGTTATATGAGGAGGGATAAGAGTTATGAGTATTATAGAGATTAAAGATGCAGGTATAAACTTCAAGGGCTTTTCAATTGAAGGTGTGAATCTGAATATTGAAAAGGGGATGATTACTGCTATTGAGGGACAAAATGGTGCCGGTAAAACTACTCTTATTAAGATGATTATGGGTATGTATCCTAAGATGAAGGGGAGTATTACTGTTGATGGTGTGGATGTTGTGAAGAATCGTGCAAAGATGCTGGAAAATGTAAGTTATGTTTCGGAAACCAGAACATTTTTTATGGAGCTCAATGCTTATGAGAATGAAAATGTCTACAAAAAGTACTATACTAACTGGGACAGTGACAGATTTAAGGAGCTTTTGAAGAGAATGAATGTGTCAGGCGGTACTAAGGTAGGAGATATGTCAAAGGGTAATTTTATAAGATTTCAGACTGCATTTGCCATGGCAAATCATCCTAAAGTGATTATACTGGATGAGCCGACAGCAGGGCTTGACCCGGTATTTAGGGTTGACTACATAAAGCTTCTTCAGGAGATAGTTGCAGAGGAAGACGTGACAGTGCTGATAGCAACCCATATGACGGGAGATATTAACAGGATCGCAGATTATATTATTGATGTATCAGATGGCAGATATGTAATAAGAGAAAATGTATAGGGGGCATAAACTATGGAGAATGTTTTAGATTATTCAGCGGTGAACCGTGAGCATGTGGCGTTATTTTCCAAAAGGGATTCGAGAGGATTGGGCATGGCATTTATGATAGTTGCGCTGGTGTTTCATGGTATAGAAATAAGCTGTATGTCAGCTGTGTATGGCATACATGTTGATTTGAAATATAGCGTGGTGTTACTTTGTGTTTCAATGTTAATGTTTCACAGATGCCAGTCTGAGGTAACAGAGTATGGCAAGAAAAATAATTATTTTAATAAGTTTTTATATGTGCCTTTCAACGGCAGAACTATGCTGTTAGTCAAATGTAAAGATATATTAAAGCATAATTTGTTGTATGGTTTGGTTGCGGAGATTGTAGGCTTTACGTGGAGAGCGGGGGTTAACTTTTGGTTTGTAAGTTTAATCGACCAAAGGGTTGTCGGTTTATGGGATTGGTGCGTGAGTTTTTTTGATTATACATTTCGTGATTATATATGTTTCTGGGGTGTAATATTATTCGCAACGGCACTTTGTATCGGATGGGTATATTATGATTACAGAAAGGCATTAAAAGAGGGGTGAGATTATGAATTGGAAGCTTATACCTGTTTATGATCGGATGATAGAGGAGAACAGAAAGGTTTTTACAAGATATGAGTATACTTTCGTGTTTTGGGTGCTGGCTTTTTTAAGCGTAGGATTAGCTGCTATGTGTGGCATTTTAAGACCGGAGGATGGAGACTTTTCATACATTATTCTTGTATATATGATGCTTAATCTTGCACAGATGTCTATGTGGCAGCGTACTAATTTTACTATTGTTGAGAAAAGCAGATCACGTACGGAAATCTCCAAGCTTATGTTTGCGCCTGTGGATTTGCGGATGTACTTTGTAACCAAGGTGTATAGGATGATAAAATATTATATGATTTATGCTTGTTGTATGCAGGTGTTTACATTGTTTATACATCTTGCAAGTCATGGTTGGAGGTTCGAGTTTATGTATGAAACATGGATGCCTCTTATTGCAGGAGTGATTGCAGTTGTATGCAATGCTGCAATGCTCTGGATTGTATACAGGGATGATATGAAACAGGTGTAAAAATTAAAGTATATAAGAAAATTTTCCGAAAATTGTTATAAAAATTGTATAATTGATTGAAAATCATCTTTGGATTTGGTATAATGCACATAGTAGTGAAACTATGTGCATTTTCACATAGATGTGTGTTGAGAATAACCATTGGTGGAGGTTTTACAATGGACAAAAAGTTTAGGGTTTTATTAGTTTTTGATAATCCTGCAAAATGTGATGTCCTGTGGGATATATTAAAGGATGATTATTATTTGGACAGAGTGGACAATTATGAGGCTGCACAGATAGCTATAGAGAAGTCACAGGAGAGGGTGGCTTTGATTATACTGGGATTGGAGGCACAAAAGAATGCTAAGCGCGATTTTGTAAGCTGTATTCTTTCCTGCAGAACATTGCATAATATTCCGGTGGTATTGTCTGTGGATGATAAGTCGGATAAAGAAGAGATTAATCAGTGTCTTGGGGATGGGGCATGGGATTATCTGAAAGAGCCGCATGATCCCGGAATGGTGCGTTTTAGAATTAATAACATAATTAATGCAAATGAGGCATCTATATACAGAGAGCTTAAGTATAGAGAGATGTTTGATTCTCTTACGGGCATATACAACAGGGGGAAGTTTTATGAGGAAGCCAGAAAGATTATAGATGATAATCCGAAGATGGATTTTGCATTTATAAGATTTGATATATATAAGTTTCAGCTTATTAACCAGTTCTATGGCATGGAAGAGGGAGACAGACTTATTAAGTTTGTGGCAGATGATATTGCTAAAGATATGGTGTTCGTTCAGGAGAAGTATGGAACGGACGGTAAGCGAGTTATGGCCTATGGACGAATTGAGAAAGATGTATTTTGCTGTCTTGTGCCTTATGATAATAAAGAGACAATTCTTGCTAATTTCAACAGTATTAGAGAACGAATTGATAATTACGGCTTGGATTTTGTTATATTACCGGTGTTTGGTGTGTATATAATAGAAGACAGGAGTTTATCAATTAATGATATGTACGACAGGGCTAATATGGCATCAAAGAAGTGCAAGGGTAATTATCTTGAGAACTATGCTTTCTACGATGAACAGATGAGCAAAGTGTTGGTTGATGAGCAGATGATTGTTAATGAGATGTCGAATGCATTGGATTGTGGTCAGTTTATTCTATATCTTCAGCCTAAGTATGAGATAAAGAATAATCAGCTGGTAGGTGCGGAAGCTTTGGTAAGATGGCTGCATCCTGAAAAAGGGCTTATATCACCGGGCGTGTTTATTCCTATATTTGAGCAGAATGGATTTATACTACAGCTTGACTGTTATGTGTGGGAAAGTACATGTAAGCTTATAAGAAAGTGGCTGGATGAAGGTAAAAAGCCGGATCCGGTGTCTGTTAACATGTCCAGAATAAGCTTGTATAATCCGAAGCTTGTAGATATAATATGCGGTCTTGTTAAAAAGTATGACATACCACCGTATTTGCTTGAACTGGAGCTTACAGAAAGTGCATTTACAAGTAACCCTATAGTTATAAGGGATACTATGCGACGCTTGCAGGAGAACGGTTTTACTGTACTTATGGATGATTTTGGAAGCGGTTATTCTTCACTTAATGCATTGAAAGATATGTCTCTTGATGTGCTGAAGATGGATATGCGTTTCTTGTCAAAGACTGATAATCCTGAGAGAAGTAAGTGTATTATGGCATCCATAGTACGTATGGCCAAATGGCTGAAGATGACTGTTACTGCTGAAGGTGTTGAGACTAAGGAGCAGCTGGATTTCTTAAAGAGTATAGGCTGCGAGTGTATACAGGGATACTATTTTGCTAAACCTATGCCGATAGAGGAATATGAGGAGAAGGCGTTCAAGGAGATGCCTTACCATAGAGAGCATGAAGTGCGTATTCTGAATGCGGAGAGCAGGAGCATATACGCATACAATGAACAGATGGATGCATTGTTTGCCAATCTGTTCCAGCCGGTTGCCATATATGAGTATTGCAATGGGGAAATCGAGGTAATTCGTGCTAATGGAGCTTACTATGACCTTTTTGGACATAATGATCTTAATGTAAAGGTAACGGATGGCTGGTTTAACGGTTCTATTGAAGAAATGCACAGACAAAGGATTCTGAATGCATTCGAAGAGGCAGCCACATCCAAGGATTCATCGTACTGTGAATATGCAAGAAGTGTTGAAGACGGCACATCCAAATGGGTACATGCGGACTATAAGTACGTAGGCAGTGTGGAAGACAAGGTTATTATCTTTGCCACTATTATGGATATTACGGCGCAGAAAAAGGTATATGCACAGCTGGCAAACTACCGTAAGGACGTATTCCCGGGAGAAAGTAAGGATAAGTCTGTGCTTGTGGTTGATGACGAGGCAATTAACAGGCAGCTTATCAAAAAAATATTAGGTAATAAATACAGTATCCTTGAGGCAGAGGACGGTGTAGATGCTATGCGTGTTCTTAAGAATAATAAGGTCGACATGATTCTTCTTGATCTGGTTATGCCTAATATGAATGGCGTGGATTTGTTAAAGAGCCTTAAGAGCAGAGTGGAGTACAAGGATATTCCGGTGGTTGTTGTTTCTGCTGATAATGATCCGGAGAGCCAGATTGAACTTATGGAGCTGGGATGCAGCGACTATATTATAAAGCCGCTTATACCGGAAGTGGTTAAAGCCAGAATAGACAACGCATTTATTAGCAGCAGGGCGGATGCCTTTAGAAAAGGTCAGGAGGTTGACGAATATAGCAGTCAGGCTGTTGACAACATGATAGAGGATATGCTGGGAAGAAGTTCTATATCAAGAGCTTTGATGCTTGTGGATGTTGATAATTTTAATGAGATTAACAGAAAGTTCGGCAGAATAGAGGGCGACAGGGCTATTAAAGCATTTGGCGAGGAACTTAATAAGTATTTCAGAAAATGTGATGTTGTGGAGCGATATGACGGCGATGAGTTTGTTGTTTTTGTAAGTGATATGCCGTCCAAGGAAGATTTGGTCAGAAGATGCGATAATCTGATTAAGTCAATAGATGTAGTGACGGAATCAGGCGTTAAGCTGGAGTGTTCTATAGGTATTGCGTATACATGTGCCGCTACTACATTTTCAGAGCTTATGGAGAAGGCGGACAGAGCGTTGTACATAGCAAAGAACCGTGGAAAGAATCAATGTGTTCTTTATCAGGATTGATGAGTACCCGGTGACGGGGTATTAATAATTAAAGACAGGCAATAATATGCTAGTGTATGGAGGTTGCGTATGAGATTGACATTTTTAGGTGCGGACCATGAGGTGACAGGAAGCTGTCATTATCTTAACGTGTGTGGCAGGAATATTTTGATTGATTGTGGTATGGAGCAGGGCAATGATGTGTATGAGAATCAGGAGTTGCCTATTCCGGCATCGGAAGTTGACTATGTGCTTTTAACTCATGCACATATTGACCATACTGGACTTGTACCGCTGTTGTATACTAATGGTTTTCGGGGAACTGTGTATACAACTAAGGCAACTGTTGATTTGTGTGAAATAATGCTTAAAGATAGTGCACATATTCAGGAGTTCGAAGCAGAGTGGCGTAATCGTAAGGCGAAGCGTTCTAATGGCACATTGAAGGAATTTGTGCCACTTTACGATATGGAAGCAGCAGTTAATGTTATGAAACAGTTCCGCGCCTGTGCTTATGATGAGATAGTTGATGTGTGTGACGGTGTGAGAGTACGCTTTGAGGATGCAGGACATCTTTTGGGTTCTGCAAGTATTGAAGTGTGGCTGGAGGAGAATGGTGTATCTAAGAAGATTGTGTTCTCCGGTGACTTAGGTAACGTTAATAAGCCTATTATCAAGGATCCGTCATATATAAAAGATGCTGATTATGTAGTTATGGAATCCACATACGGCGATAGGACTCATGGGGGAACACCGGATTACGTGGCAGAGCTTGCAGGTATATTTACCAGGACTTTTGCCAGAGGCGGTAATGTAATAATCCCGTCCTTTGCGGTTGGAAGAACTCAGGAGCTTTTGTATTTCATACGAAAGATTAAAGAAGATAAGCTTGTGGACAGAACCTTTGACGTATATCTGGACAGTCCTCTTGCCATAGAATCCACTAATATATTCGGGAAGAATATTGAAGAGTGCTTTGATGAAGAGGCGATGGAATTTATCAGAAAAGGTATCAACCCGCTTATGTTTGAAGGGTTGAAGTTCGCAGTTACAAGTGATGCATCGAAGCAGATTAATTTTGATAATAATCCTAAGGTTATTATTTCAGCCTCAGGTATGTGTGAGGCCGGCAGAGTGAGACATCATCTCAAGCACAATCTTTGGAGACCTGAATGTACCATTCTTTTTGTAGGTTATCAGGCAGTAGGCACCACGGGTAGAGCTATTGTTGACGGTGCGCCGGAGATTAAACTGTTCGGTGAGCCGATTCAGATTAAGGCTGAGATTGCACAGCTTGCAGGCTCAAGCGGTCATGCGGACAGAGATGGCCTTCTGGAATGGGTTAATGCCTTTGAGAAGAAGCCGGAGAAGGTGTTTGTTGTTCATGGAGAGGATTCGGTATGTGATGCATTTACTGAATTGCTTAACAGGGAGCATGGACATGATGCTGTTGCACCGTATACGGGGGCTGTGTATGATTTGATTGCAGCACAGTGGATTAAAGAGGGTGTCAAGGAAAAGAAGACACGAAGAACTGTGGCCAATGCAAAGAGAAATCAGGGTGTATTTGGAAGACTTTTGGCGGCAGGAAACAGATTGCTTACGGTTATTAGCCATAACGAAGGCGGAGCCAATAAAGACCTTGCGAAGTTTGCAGACCAGATTAATGCACTTTGTGATAAGTGGGACAGATAAATAATAGTCATCGGGTGCTCAAAAGAGCACCCGATAATTAGATATAATAGGGATGTGGAGTTGTTTATGAAGAAAATGCTTTTTGTGTTTAACCCTAATTCGGGAAAAGCACGTATTAAAAATAAGCTTGTGGAAATAGTGCAGATTTTTTCTAATGCGGGTTATGACGTTACGGTGTATCCTACCAAAGCTAGGATGGATGGATATAAGTATATGATTGAAAATATGCACAATTATGATATAGTTACGTGCAGTGGCGGAGATGGTACGCTAAATGAAACGGTCAGTGCCGTGCTTAGCTGTAGTGATAAAAAGATGCCGATAGGGTACATTCCAAGCGGCAGTACCAATGATTTTGCTAATAGTTTAAGTATTCCTAAGGATATGGAACTGGCAGCAGAATATATAGTTGAGGGTAGTCTGTTTTCCTGCGATATTGGTATGGTTAACAAAGAGAAGTATTTTTGTTATGTGGCGGCCTTTGGTGCGTTTACGGAGGTTTCGTATCTTACGCCTCAGTATCTGAAAAATATGTTGGGACATCAGGCATATATTCTTGAAGCTGCAAAAAGTCTTGCGGCCTTAAAACCGTACTATATACGTGTGACGGCAGACGGTCACAAGGTAGAAGGAGAGTACGTGTATGGTATGATTAGCAATACCGAGTCAGTTGGCGGTGTGAAGGGACTTGCCGGTTCAAGCGTTGATTTGCAGGATGGGTTGTTTGAAGTTACACTGGTAAAGAAGATTTCGGGTCCTATGGAGTTTCAACAGCTGGTTACGGCATTCTTAACTCAGAATTATGATGAGTCAGGCAGTATATTTTCTATAAAGGCGAAGCATATTGAGGTAGAGTGTGGGGAAGGCGTTAACTGGACTTTGGACGGTGAGTTCGGAGGAGAGCATAGGAATATTACCTTTGATGTTGTACCGGGAGCGGTAGAATTTATGATGAAACAAAAGACAAAATAAATTTTGCAAAAAATGTCGAAATTGTTGGTTGTTTTTCTCTCTAAAATGTTGTATAGTATAGAACAGTGGTGCAATTATGTGCCATGATTATGATGTTTGTGATGTGCAGATAGGCGGTCAAAGCATAGGCACAGAGGGAGGGAAACTATGATTACAGTATCGGTTTTGTTGGATTCGGTTGAGAAAGTTCAGCGTTTTATTAGTATAATCAGTAAGTATGCTTGTGCTTTTGATATTCAGTCAGGTCATAGTTGTGTGGATGCCAAGTCTTTAGTAGGAGTATTCAGTTTGGATATAAGTAAGCCGTTAAGTCTTACTGTTCATGATGATGGTTGTCTTATCGAGGATGTTTTGAGAGATATTCAGGAGTTTATGGGGTATTAATCTATGCAGACAGACAATAATAATTGTAATATTGCTCAAACTTGTGCATATAATAAAGATGGGGTGTGTATACTGTCTGATTGTCGGTGTCAGGCCACATCTGATGGCAAGTTAGTGTGCAGCAGTTACAAAGAGCGACAGTAATAGGGTCGCAGTAACTAAATAAGCGGAAATGTCGGAATGGCAGACGAGCAAGATTCAGATTCTTGTGTGGGTTACCACGTGTGGGTTCAAGTCCCATTTTCCGCATTCTAAGGAAGACAGGTTGAAAGACCTGTCTTTTTCGTTCTTGTAATTAATATATTGCATATGTTATCATATTATGTAATCAGGTATAATTATGCAGGATGAAGTTGGGAGAGGTAACAGATATGTTGTGTTCAGGTTGTGGTGCTACATACGACGATAAGGCATATAATTGTCCTTATTGCAATAAAGAGAACGAAAGAATGACGGCGGTGCGTCAGCAACAGGAGTTAGGGCAGATATATTCGCAGGTTAATGATGTGGTTATGGAGCCTGTTAAAAGGGCGAATAAAGTTACTAAGAAATTTGCGTTCATTGTTATAGGTTTAGTGGCACTTTTAGTGGTTATTACAGTTGTGGGAATAGTGCTTTCAGGGCCTTTGTCTATGAATAGTTATGAGAAACAGCAGGCTAATGTTGCCAAGCTTGAAGCGATGATGGATGAAAAGGACTATGCTGCCATAGAAAAATTCATGAATAAATTAGGAAGTGCAGGATATGATTATGCCTACGAAAAGTATATGGATGTGGTGGATGTGATTGATGATGTCAGGTACTGTGAGAATGAGGCACAGAAGGTTAAGCTTGAGAACAGAACCAAGGAGCAGGTTGTGAGCAGCCTTAATTATGATATGTATTTTCTGTATGTGGCTTTGAGGGATATTGACAGGTTTGAAGATTCGGTATATGCCAAGGAAGAAGGGGAGTTCATACAGGAGAATCGTGAAAAGGTATATGGGATATTTAAGAATACATATAAGATAACAGAGGATGAAATAGAAAAGTGGTATGACACGGACCATAGTGAAGTAACGAATTACAAGGAGCTGTCAGAGCTTTCTTATAGTAGGTTGATTAGTAATTAGGAGGCGTATACGGATGAAATGTAGCAATTGTGGTGCTAATTATGATGCGATGCTTGAGGTGTGTCCTTATTGTGATACGGTGAATAAGAAGAAAACGCTGTTTAAGAAAAGAAAAGCGGCTGCCGGAATGCAGTATAATGTGGTGAAGCAGCAGTGGGAACCTGTAATTCAGAAGAAAAGTACTAACCAGCTTCTTAATAGGGTGCTTATAATAGAGGGATTGGTTATACTGATTCTTTTTATACTTACAATTGTGCTTTCAGCTATTGAAAGTATGAGTTCCAGAACAGGTATTACCAAGGGAATGTCAAAGAGCGAATGTATAGCTGAGGTTAAACGCCTGTACAAAGAGGAAGAGTTTGACAGAATGGCTTTGATATATCGTGATGCGGATCTTTATAACGAACCGGGGTTGGAATTAGAAGATTCTATGGCGTATTTCTGGTTTGGGTATGAGGACTTTGCGGAGTGCAGAGTGGCATATATGGAAGGTCTGAAGAATGATGATATTGATGACAGTACTATAAACAGGCTGATTATGTATATGAACATAGTGTTAGAGATTAAGGCCGATATATATACATCGGATTATGACAGACAGAATGAAAAGTACTTTAAGGCTTGCCGCGAGGATGTAAAAGCCTTTGCTAAAGGTGTATTGAAGCTGACTGATGAAGAGATTGCAATCTTTGGTCAGAATAGTTATCTGGAGGATGATGTTGAGACTGAATTCAGAAAGAAAATTAAAGCAAGGAGGCCGTCAGATTATGCAGAACAATAATTATAATATGCCACCGAATAATCAGTACAACCAGGGATTTGATAACGGATATGAGAGCGGTTATAATGCTGCCATGCAGATGCAGCAACAGATGTCGGCAGGTGCAAAGAAACCTAACAAAACAGCTATAGTTATTAAAAGTATTATTATATATATTGTTGCGGGAATTATCGTGCTTTATGCAATCGGTCTGGTAGGCGTGGCTATTGATGAGTTCGGAGATGATACGGCTGATGCACTTAAGTGGTGCGAGCGCAATTATAATAATATGAATTACAGCAGTCTGGATGCAGAGCTTACTTTGTACGGTTCGACGGATGAAAAGTTCGATAAGTACTGGGAGTTTATGAAGGGTTATGAGCTTTACACGGAATGTCAGCAATGGGTTATGTGCGAAAAAGAGGGCGTTGAAAACTCAACTGCGAATCTTACGGACCGAATTCAAGAATTGGAACAGTTAGCTAAAGAGACGAAGTTTTCTACGAATCAGAAGCTTTTTGAAGAATTCGTTGCTGAAATAAATGGTTTAAGACAATAATGTTGTGTAAAAATTGTAGAAAATTTCACAAAAATCTTTCCTTTTTAAGATAAATGTGTTATAATTTTCTAAAATGTGTGCGAAATATACATATGGAGGTGCATGAGATGTTTGGTCAGTTG
>JAFQIQ010000123.1 GCA_017397445.1 Lachnospira sp. | reverse complement strand
GCAAAATATTTGCATTGCCTCAGCAATATCGAGCGTATCTCCGACCATGCGGTAAACATTGCGGAGCTGGCGCAAAAGCACTTAACTATATTAACACATTTTTGAATTTTGTCAACTGATTTTACTGCAATATATGCAAAGATACCCCGAAGTTTGCATCCTTCGGGGTAATCTTTATATAAGAAAGTATGAATATGTAATCAGCTTTATGCCGCCTCGCCAAGAACGACATCCATTCCCGCAAGAGATTTCATAAGCTTAACAGCATCCTTCAAATCAACAACGCCATCTGCGTTAACATCACTTGCTGCCTCGTTCAGTTCTACTGTCATACTTGCAAGGTGTTGTTTTAACATAACCGCATCGGCCAGTCCAACCTCACCGTCTGCGTTAACATCACCGTATATACCTGATGGCAGTGCTTCCATCACAGGAATAACCGTAACATCTATTCTATCATTACAATGACTGCAATATCTGCTCTGCTCACCTTCCTCTGTATATGTAGCATGCTTATCAATTACAAAACCGCCGTAAGAGTGACCGAGTGCATCTAAATCTTCTGTGTAAGCATCACCGCATTCACATGTGTATGTTGCCACACCACCCTCTGTACATGTTGGCTCTTTTGTAACCACCTTAGTATGTGAGTGACCTGTTGCCTCTATGGCCTCTGTGTATGAATCTCCACATTCACATGTGTATGTTGCCACACCACCCTCTGTACATGTTGGCTCTTTTGTAACCACCTTAGTATGTGAGTGACCTGTTGCCTCTATGGTCTCTGTGTATGAATCTCCACATTCACATGTGTATGTCATTACACCTGCCTCTGTACATGTCGGCTCTTTTGTGACTTCACTTGTGTATGAATGCTCGTGAGGCTGAGTCTCTTCCTCGCTTGATTCAGGTTCATATATAATGTAATACAAGTAGCTCTCACCGCTCTTCTTTTTAACAGTATGTGTACCTGACGATACATCAACCGTCAACACCTGACTTGATGCAAGAGAATATACCGAGCCGTCCACATCCACCGTTTTGCTTGCACAACCACTACAGAAACCAAGAATCAGCTTACCTGCTGAAGGAGCATTAAATGTTATAGTTGTTGCACTCTGCATCTTAAGACACTTGCTATATGTGGTTCCATTAAGAACGACTGATCCCTTAGACTCTGAATAAGCATTTGTACTAAATGTATAGAACTCACTTGCAACTCCATCTTCCTGAATAATATGCACAAAGCTGTCTGCAGAAGGTACTATAACTTCGCCGCCTGAGCCGCCTGTTTCATCCTCATCTCCACCTCCTTCGCCTGAACCGCTTCCATCTGAAGTCCCAGTACCGGCTATAGCACCGGCAGTTGCCTTAACACTGTCTGCAATCGTCGTTTTATCAGTATTAAGTTTATAATCCCCTGATGGAATATACGATAAGGCCGAATTTGTGTCAAAGTTAGGATACTTATTATTAGAAGACAACGTTGTACTTCTATCTGTCACAACTGTACGAGTATCTTTGCCTCTGCAATTAGTAACTGTATCATTAAAGCTCTTACATACACCACCGGTTCTTCCATCTGTCACGTCCTTGCTGTTAATGTAGCAGTTATACTCAGAAAAGATAAAACAATCCGCTCTAAGACTCATAATGTAACTTGTCTGTCCGTCTACAAGATTATTGTACATATGTATGTTAGCATTTCTTGCAAGAGGAACTCTTGACTCACAATTCTTCCAATAATTATGATGGAATGTAATATTATACTGGAGCACTGAATCTCCTGCACCTACAAGGTTAGTCTTGTGATAACCGTCATAATAGCAGTAGCTGTTTGTAAAATACTGTCCTCTCTTGAAATCACAAGCACCATCTCCGCCACCCTTATCACTTTCAGCCGGATTAGAAATAACCGGTGCAAAGAATGAGCAGTGGTGCACCCAGCAACGCTCAACACCTGCCGTAATAACAGTGCCTGACTGCTGTCCTTCCATACCTACACAATCTTCAGGGACGTTATAGAAATTAATATTTCTCATCTCAAAACTCTTACCATACTTAGGGTGTGACTCCGTACATATAAAATGTATTCCCCAGCCGTTAATCTTAGCTCCGGCTCCTACACCTTCTATAGTAATATCCTTGCCGGACTGCATTCTTGCCATGAATCCGTTGTCACCTACTGTTCCGCCATTATTAATTGAATCATAAGCGGTAAGCCCCTCCGGTGCCTTAACATCACCTATAATACGTACAACCAATGGAGTTCCATCATCCGCAAGTCTTCTGATTATATCATTATTATTATTGCAGGTTCCGCCCTTACTTGAAGTACCACTACCTGTGTCCTTACCTGCTGAATTAAGTATATGTCCAATACCTGCAACAGTTGTACCATCCTTAGATGTCACCGAAACAGTATTCTTATTCTCATTAGTTACATAAACAATAACCGCGTTATCCTTCAATGTACCATCATCATTATAAGCACCTACACCGTCTGTATAGTTAAAATGTGCATAACCCGAACGGTCCTGTTCCTCAACAACAATATTGCTTTCCGTTACAGTACCCTTTGAAGTAGTAACTTCAACAGAATACGCACCCGGCTTTAAGCCCAATACATCAACACGAACTCCACCGTTATAATCTCTTACAAGATACTTAAAATCTTCACCTGTAAGACTTCCTGATGTAGGTCCGCTGTAGGAAACAGCTGTTACATCAGAATCTGTAACACCCGAAAGTTCAATATAAAGTGTTTCATTCCAGCCACCAGCCCTAGCAACTGTCACGCCATCTGCCGCATTAAGCGGAGTAACATAGCTCAAACAGGACAAAATCATAATAGCCGAAAGAACTATGCTCATAATCTTTTTGCATCTTTTCATTGCATTATACCCCATTAGTAAATTAGTGCGCTAAAAAGCGCCGAACAGTATAATTTTACCATTGCCGGCGCTTTTGCACTACGAATAATATTTGTATACACAAGATTACTACTGCATTTTTTAGGACTCTATAATTCTAAGCAAATCATATGTTCGCTCTGCCCATGTGTGCTTTCCCACACACGCACCATATCCTGCATCGGCTACCGCCTGCATGGCACAATCATCTGTAAGCAATTCTTTCACCCTCTGACACATAGAATCTATATTCTTTAAAGAATAGAATAATACATCCCTGCCATCCTTAAACTGTTCCAGCAGATATTCACTAGTATCAGTCACGCAAACAGCACCATTAAGCATAGTGTTAAATACTCTGTCATGAGCACCATCCTTAAACCAAGGCATCACATTTATAGAAATCTTTGACTGGCTTATCATATCAAGACACTCCTGCGAAAAGACACTACCTGCCGGGATAATATTCTCCGGATGCTTACACTCAAGCATATCCCAGCCCGCTCCAAAGGTATGAATCTTAACTCCTGCATCTGCAAGGGAAGCAATTACCTTAGCACGATAATAGAATCTAGCCGAGAGGTCTGCAAACATAATATTGGGCATGAAGGCTCTTAACTCATCATCCGTTGGCTCGTCCTCTCTCAACATTTCCTCAAAAATATCTTCAATCAGTTCATCCGGCCTTGCAATAGTTTCTTTAACAAGCTGGCGGTAAAACTCCTGAGACACCTCATCAAACCCGGCAATATACTTATCAAAATTCTTTATAGGCGTATAATTACCCGTAAATATAACCTCTATAGGACGTTCGCTTATAGGAATATACCGTTTATCCGGCATAATAATGCCATCCGCATTAACTTCAGTTCCTCCCAGAGGTATAAACTCACAACGCACTCCGGAAAAATAGCGGTTCATATATCTTATATGATTATAATCAATGGCAATCTGCATATACCTGGCTGGTAAAAGATGCATATACTTATGGTAATAGAGAGGATGGTCCACAACCATATTGTATACCGGAATCCCTGTTT
>JAFQIQ010000122.1 GCA_017397445.1 Lachnospira sp. | reverse complement strand
ATCCTGATGATTGCCGCCTATCATAACCGCTTTAGAAATATAATCCACATAATCACTGTACCAGCCATAAAAGAGTATTTCATCACTAATCTTTTCAGGCTTCTTACTTCCATCAATAGGCACTCTGTAAAATGTTAGATAAGCCTCCATCTCAGCAAAATGTTGCTTATATAACTCTTCACTTTCAAACAGATCTTTCCATTCTTCTTCATTTTCAGGGTATATAACTTCTTTATTCAGATTGTTATTAACATTACCGGCTCTGACTGTCTTTACATAATACAGATAATTGTCTATGATTTTTAAACCAATACGTACATCGCTATAAAGGCCCGTATATTCATACATTTCGTTAAGCTGCACAATAGTCTCTTTGTTATTGCCAAATTTATCATATCTGACAAGTGTATCAGCAGAAGTCCATTCACCTGTTGTTTTGCTTTCAATCATATATAGATATTCGCCTATATGCCATATCCTGCCATCAGAACAATCTAAGTATTCTCCCACTTCCGGCTGTTCATAATGTTCTGTTTTCCTATATGCTCCACAACTATTCCATCTTTCGCTTGTGTGATTGCATGTGGCATCAAAACATAATGGTACAGCCTTCTTAGAATCCGCATCATAATAATGCAAGATATTATTAAACATAAAATACGTTCCATTCCCCTTACTTATCTCAGCTTCTCCCACCTTCTTACCACATCCTGAAAGAATGCATACAATAAGCATTATAGCAACTATCCTTATCTTAATCTTACCCATAACAAATCCCTCCTTACTTACCGGATGCATTAGTATTAGCAGTATTCTTAATCTTCTCTAATACATCTGACTTTCCTTTAACCTCAATCTTCTGTCCTGCCAAATCAACACCCTGTAAACAGCCTTCATATGTTTCCGGATTAGCATCTATCACCACATCTCCTGTTAATCTCGTACAACCTGCCAGCGCATAATCCATCTTCTTAACACTCGCCGGAATCTTTGGAGCTTCTGAAAGTCGTACACAGTTATTGTAGATTCGGGTTATATCTGTTATATGTTCAGGTATCACTATAGGGTCCATCTTTGCCTTACGTCCCTCGAAACAACCCACCATACTTGTAACCGGCTTTCCACATATAGTTTTAAGAATAGTACCGGAATAATCATTACCATATTGATCATTCCCCACATATACAACATTCCATCCCGGTGTATATTCATCTTCACCTATTTGTTGCTGATACGTATAATGATATCCATTTGCATCCTTATACACATCTCCTCTTCTCGGTTCCTCCGGCAACTTAGAACCCTCAAACAGCGCACTGTACGGATCATGATACGGTAAATTAATCTGATAAAAACAATATGCAGGAACAGTATCAGTTAAATCCGTTACTACTTCAGGTTTTATCTCCACCTGACTTTCCACTTGTGACTCTGTCTTATTCTCACTATGCTTCTCTTTATCGCAGGCCACCAAAACCGTTACACAAAGCATAATCATAACAATTAATACCAATAATCTCTTTTTCATAACACACCTCCATAAAAAAAGCCATACCATAATTAGCTTCACATTATCTGCTAATTACAGTATAGCTGTCCTATTCTTAACTTTTCAATTGTCGTGTCGTGAATGTCAGTTTTTTGTCGCGAAATCCTTAATTAAAAGTATCTTGCAGGTTAATCTCTCAACTTTATTATGTTTATACTCACAGACACCCTGATACTTGTCAACCACATTTTTAATATTAATCATACCGTAACCATGTCCGTTGCTGTCTTTCTTTGTTGTCTTCGTATTCCAGTTAACAGCAGGCACATCACCTTTAACAGTATTACTTATCTCGATATTAATACAATCTTCATCTCCAAAAACATAAAATGAAATTTCTTTGTTTTCAAGCTCCTGTGTAGCCTCTATGGCATTATCCCACAAATTAGTCATTATACAGTGAAGGTCCACATCGTCAATCCCACTGACAGAGCCATTTATAACATACTTCACATCAATCCCTAACCTTTTACACTTCTCAATTTTCTGATTAAGTATATAATTCATAATAATGTTATCCGTATAATTAACTCTGTTAATTCTTTGAACTTCCTCGTCATAGAACTTACGCAGGAAGTTTTCCGCCTCTTTACATTTCCCGTCTGCCAGCAATTCCTGTGCAGTTACACAGACTTTATTAAACTCATGTCTTACTTTTTCTATCTGATGCACGGTATTATTCAGTTCGTTGATGTCGTACTCCTGTCTTTTATATACTGCAATCTCCAGTTCCCTGTGCATCTTATCCGCATAAGTTTTCTGACCTATTCCATATATTACCAGACTGACCGCTACAAGCAATATAACACCCGCAAAGATAGCTCCGCCATATAACAAATCATTACTTTCACCCATAACTACACGCTGTAGCATAGCCACAATAAATGCACTGATAGATGCCAGAGTCATAGCCAGTATTGAGTACAGGGAATTAATACCCTTTTCGTTGTATTCAACATACTTAATCTCGTACTTAACAGCAATATATAAAACCACCTGACTAAGCAATAAACCGGCATATTTTAAAAGATAAGTGTATTTGTCCGATTCAATGTTGGACTCAATAAACATCGTCACTATACTTTCCACAAGCAGTCCCACACACACAACAATAAGTGTTATAAGTATGGCATGCATTAACTTTTTATTATTATCTTTACCAAAAAGCTTTACAGCCAATACCAGCACAGAAACAAACAAAAGAACTATTTTTAATGGTTCAAAAACATTTATCCATGCCAGTATTTCCATAACAACAAAGAGTGAAACTGTACCGACTCCGTAGATAAAACGTTTACTATTCCTGCTACCCAAAGTATTAGTCAGATAATATGTAGTTATGAAACCCCTGTAGAGATTTACAATTGCATTAATAAACAAATCCACCATACAGCCCCCTGATAACTAATATTTCATCTTGTACATTTTCCATTCGTAAAACACTGCAACTTTTCTGTCGGCACTTACATGAATCTTTTCACCGTTAGTCATAACTATGTCAGTATCTTTAACTGAAGCTATATACTTCATATTCACTATGCAGGAACGGCTCACTTTCACAAAACCATTGTCACATAATTCTTTCTCCAATCGTCCAAGCTTATCTCGAACTTCCACAAACCTGTCCAACATATCAATCCGTATATAGTGGTCATTCACCGTTAAACTTACGATATTAGCACCATTAATCGGAACTTCTTTGCGATTATCCATAAATACAAATATCTTTTTTTCTTTCTCCAGATAATCGCATATTGAATCCATAGCCATATCAATATCAGTTTTAACACATTTCTTGCGGACAAAACCTAGTGGTCTGCATACAAATGATTTATACACATACTGTTCATGGTTTGTAATATAAACTATTCCTGTATTCAGATTTGTTTTTTCTAATGTTTTGGCAACATCATGCCCCATTACGTCACCATACTCTATGTCTATAAAGTAAACATCTATATTGTCCTCTTTTTGCTTAACCAGACATTCCTCTGATGACATATAATAAACCACATTTACATCATCAGACATTCTTTTTTTGCATTCTGCCTGTATAACAGTCTTAAAGCTTTCTGCAAATTCTTTGTCATCATCACATATTGCAAGATTAATCATATCAGGCCTCCGTCAAAGCTCTTACGGATTGCATCCTCTGTCCCGGTCACCATTCCCTGAACCATAACTTCCGTTCCGCCACCGCGAATAGTAAGCTTTTCTTTTAACTTTGCAAGTACTTCTCTACAATTCTTCGACTTGCTCCCCATAATAAAACGATATCCCGCTTCATCATTTCCAACAAACACTGCACATACCCCAGAGTACTGCTCCATAAGAGAATTAACAGTATTACGTGTGGCATTGTCGTCCAATTCAGCCTCAAACACTAAAACATCATCACCATCAGCTGAAAGAGCGCTCATTTTAACCGCCATAAGCTCGGCAGTCTTCTTATTAAGCTCTGTCTTAAGATTATAATTAACCTCTTTAAGCTTGTCCACTGCTGTTATAACATTTTCAGGTTTCTCTGACAGTCCTGCCACAAGTCCTGCAACAATTGCAGTCTTACTTTTATAATCCTCCAATGCTCTGAAACCGCACAGAATGCTTATTCTTACACCACCTTTATAATTCTGACACCCAACAACCTTCAACATACCTATTTCACCGGTAGTTCTTACGTGGGGAGCACAGCAGGCACATACATCAACGCCTTCTATAGTAACTATTCGCATCTGTTCATTGATTTCTTTTTTGCTTCTGTATTCAAGTTTTTCAAGCTCTTCCTTTGTTGGAAATGTTGCAACTATTGGTACATTTTTCACAATTACTCTATTAACCTCAAGCTCTATCATAGTAACATCTTCCTCAGAAAGCACTCCGTTAAAATCCATAGTCACCGTCTGGTCGCTAAGATGAAACCCTACATTGTCATAACCAAAATGCTTATTCACAAGTCCGGAAAATATATGCTCACCGGAATGCTGCTGCATATTGTTAAATCTGTGAGTCCAGTCAATTCTACCTTCAACCCTGCTTCCCACAGCAAGCTCCCCAGATAACGCATGATATATAACACCATCTTTAATCTGTACATCTAACACTTCACAGCCATTAATCATTCCCTTATCCGGACTTTGTCCGCCTTCCTCCGGAAAGAAAAGCGTCTGATTTAAAACAACAATGCAGATACCCTCTTTATCCGAATCAGGCTCACAAGCCAAAACCTCTGCCTCAAACTCTGTTTCATAAGGCAAACTGTCATACAATCTTTTAACCTCAAACATAACTTACACTCCGTACCTACTTATCCTTCAAAAACACAAAATAATACGATTCTCCTGCACTTTTATCCGCAGGCAGACATTCTCTATGTACATATTCACCAATAATAGAATTCTTTACCGAACCTGATGAATAATTGTATTTATCCTTAGAGTATTCACAATACGCATATTCTGTATCTTTTTCAGAAAAATTCTTAATCTTGCTTATTGGGAAAAATATATGAACACCGCTTTTTCCGGTATCCTTGGATGCACATATTGAATAGGCATCACTGGATACTGTAGCATCATCCGCACCATGTCCCTTCCAATCGGAAGCATTAATAACCTTTATCAGTTTACTAACCTCAACGTCGTCTTCCTTATCGTCTTCAACATAGTAATACAAATCTCCGCATTGATTAAGCTTATATTCCTCATATTCTTTTTTCTTAGTACCGTACAGCTCGCAGTATTCCTCAATATATACTGCATACTCGGCTTCAACCGAATATTCATAACACTGCTTATATGTATCTCTATCCCTGTATGATATAAGATTTAATGTAACTTCGTATCTGTCATCATCATCCCACAAAAGTTCAGGAAAATCTTCATTGGAAACATTGGATAGCGATTTATCAACAAATGCAACATATACATTATAATTATTATCTGACAAAACCTCTTTCAGATTAGTACCATCATAATACTTATCGTATAAAACATCACAACATTCTCTAATATCACTATATTCAATATTATTCATCTTACCGCCGTCAATAATAACACGCTCAACTCCCGGAAGTTGCTTTGCCACTATACTTTTAACCGCATCACTTATGGAATCCTTCTGATAATCATCATACCCATTGGTATTAGGGCTCTCGCCATCAATATACACATTGAAATTCCTATCATCATACTTCATCTTAACCAGAACTTTAGATGTGGGGGTAGAGCTGAACAAACCATAATTACGGTCTAAAATGGCATCAGATACTTCCGCACTTATATTATACTTTTCTTTCACATAATTAATTGCGTTCTCTTTTGCTCTGGCAATATTATCTTTATTAATAGCTTTCTGCTCAGGACTGTCACCGCAACCGGTGCAACCGCTTAATAAGCACATCATCAAAGCAATCAAACATATTGTAATTATTTTCTTCACTTGCATATTATACCCCTCATAAACAATAGGGCCGAACCTACCGCCTCACGATTTAGTCACAGGCAGTCGATTCGGCTTTATAATCATCTTAATTCTTAAAACTATGTATTGGAGCCGGAATTCTGCCCCTTCTGTTAACAAATGCTGAACAATCAAAATTATTCACAGGCATAATTGGTGCGTATCCTAACAATCCACCAAACTCAACCATCTCGCCGACATTTTTACCCACAACAGGAATAATACGAACCGCTGTGGTCTTCTGATTAATCATACCAATAGCAGCTTCATCAGCAATAATACCCGAAATAGTTGTAGCTTTAGTATCTCCCGGAATTGCAATCATATCAAGTCCTACAGAGCATACACACGTCATAGCCTCAAGCTTTTCAATAGTAAGAGAACCTGCCTCCACCGCATTAATCATTCCCTGATCTTCGCTTACAGGGATAAATGCACCGCTAAGTCCGCCAACATATGAAGATGCCATAACGCCACCCTTCTTAACCTGATCATTAAGAAGTGCAAGCGCCGCAGTCGTTCCCGGAGCACCAACCTTTTCAAGACCGATTTCTTCTAAGATATCAGCAACACTGTCACCAACTGCAGGTGTCGGTGCCAATGATAAGTCAATAATACCAAATGGCACTCCAAGTCGCTTAGAAGCCTCCTGAGCCACAAGCTGACCAACTCTTGTTATCTTAAACGCAGTCTTCTTTATAGTCTCACAGAGAACCTCAAAGCTTTCTCCACGCACACTTTCAAGTGCATACTTAACAACGCCGGGACCACTAACACCAACATTAATAATTGCATCATCCTCAGATACACCATGGAAAGCACCTGCCATAAACGGATTATCATCAGGAGCATTACAAAGCACAACAAGCTTGGCACAACCTAAAGAATCCCTGTCAGCTGTAAGCTCGGCTGCTTCCTTTATAATCTCTCCCATAAGTTTTACAGCATCCATATTAATACCCGTCTTAGTAGAACCTACATTAACCGAACTGCATATAAGGTCAGTAGTT
>JAFQIQ010000121.1 GCA_017397445.1 Lachnospira sp. | reverse complement strand
TTATTCATCTTGTCTTCAAATTCTTTAATCTCGCTCATCTTAAACCTCTTTCTTTAGTGTGGCTGCATTATTGCCTCACTTATTATTAATATTATTCTTAAAAATGTCTGTTTATACCGTGACTACTGTTCCGTTGAACTTTCCTGTCATAGCATTAAGTATGCTGTCCTTCTCTTCAAGACCAAATACCATAAGCGGCATCTTGTTCTCCATACACATAACTGATGCTGTCATATCAATAACACCCAGTTTTTTATCAACAACTTCCTGTATAGGCAATGTGTCATACTTCTTAGCCTCAGGATTAACCTTTGGATCGCTGTCGTACACACCATCAATAGCCTTAGCAAGAAGAATAGCATCTGCATCAAGTTCAATCGCTCTAAGAACAATACCTGTATCTGTTGAGAAATACGGATGTCCTGTACCACCTGCAAAGAACACTACCATTCCCTTTGAAAAATACTTATTTGCTCTATCCTTTGAAAACAGCTTTGTCATACTTCCACACTCAAACGGAGTGAGTATATTAGTCATCAATCCTTCTGAACGGAATATCTCTGACACATATATACAATTCATAATAGTAGCAAGCATACCGATCTGGTCTGCCTTAGTTCTGTCGATATTATCGTTGGAACGGCCTCTCCAGTAATTACCACCGCCAATAACAATTCCTACATCAATTCCCTTTTCAACTATCTGCTTAACCTGTCCGGCAATATCTGCGATAAGCTCATCATCATAACCTGACTTATTCTTTCCCGCAAGAGCTTCGCCACTAAGTTTAAGTATAACTCTCTTCAAATCCTTCATTACACACCTCTGTTACAATCAATTACTTTTCTTGGTTTTAATATCAAATATAGCTGATGTATCAACATCTGCATAACACTGTGAACAATGTCCGTCTATAGCCGCACCGTTATTAATCTGCACAGATTTAGACTTAATGTCACCTACAATAACTGCAGTTGAATCAACAATAACAGTTCCCTTAACATCAACATTACCTTTAACAGCTCCTGCGATAACCGCAGATGCTGCCGTAATATCACCTACAATAACCGTCCCCTGTCCAATCTTAATTGCGCCCTTAACATCTATATTACCTTCTATCTCAGCACTGTTGGCAAAGAATGAACCGGCTTTAGAATTGCCATATATAGAACCGCTTACCGTAAGCTTACCTTTACATGTAACATTACCTGTAATGCTTCCCAGAACATCAATAGAGCCATCTGAAATCATATCTCCGTCCACAATAAGACCGGCTGTTATAAGTGCTGTTTCATCTGACACAACATCCTCTTCGTCCAAGTCAGCCTCTGCCTCTGCTACAACAACTTCCTCAGCAACACTTTGCTCTAATTCTTTTGCAAGGCTTGCTGACAAACTTGACAAATCATCACTAACTGACTCATCCAATGTATTAACCATCACATCGTCCTCTGCTGCCTCAACCTCTATCTCACCTACGTCCACAGCTTTACCGGCTGTATGTGATAAATCCTCTTTAAAATCCCTGAAAAATCCCATCCGTTAATCCTCCATAGGTTCACATTTGAAACTAGTATAACACAAATTGTCGAATATTAGAAGTACATTCACGTAAAAAAATTATTTTATGCATGAGCAATGTATTTAAGGCGGTCCAGCAATTCCATCCTGTCAATTTTCCCATTGGCATTAAGTGGCATTCTGTCTATCATATAGCCTCTGGGCATCATATATCTTGGTAATTTAGATAAGAAATGTGCTCTTATCTCTTTTCCACGCTGACATCTTTGTTCCGAAGAGATGTCACGCAAATCTTTGCATTCACACCAGATAACTATTTCACCATGCTTTTTATCATATACGCAGGCACTGCGGTCAACAAAAGGCAATTCATTTGCCACTGCCTCTATCTCCCCTAGCTCAATCCGATAGCCTTTATGCTTTATCTGGAAATCTTTACGTCCTATAAAAACCAAGTCGTTATTGTCATTGTAATACGCATGGTCCCCGGTGCGTAAATATGTCTTATAACCGCTTCCATAGTCCATATTAACCAAAACCGCATCAGTCTTTTCTGCATCATTAAGATATTCCTTAAATAATGTCTTAGATGAAACAAGTATTTCGTCATCATCTAATATAACTTCACAGTTATCAAAAGCTTTACCTATAGGAACACCCTTCTTCTCATCAAACTGCTCCCTTAACTCTATCTCATAATAACAGCAGACCCCTGCCATCTCTGAAGAACCGTACAGATTAACATATCTTACATTAGGCAAGGCGTATCTCCAGATATTAATGCACTCCACAAGCATAGCCTCTCCCACAAAGAACACATTTTTAAGGAATTTCGGCTTTACTTCCTGCAATGTACCTGTTTTGCCAATAATATAAAGTGCTGACGGCACCCAGAATATAGTAGAAACCTTATATTCATTAAGATACTCAACCAACTTAACCGGTGTCATAAACAGACTCTTGGGAATTATCTGAAGTGTAGCAGAATATTTTATAGAAAGATATATATCCTTAGCCGAAGCGTCAAAAAAGAACGGCGTCTGATTTCCGATAACTTCATCCTTTTCCATAGGAAATGTTGCTGAAAAACTCTCAACAAAATCAATCATTGCACCATGTGTCTTAACAACGCCCTTAGGAATTCCTGTTGAACCTGAAGTAAACATCACGCACATAGGCATATCTTCATCAGCCAGCTTTATAATACCATACTCGTCCTCAAAACAGCACGCAAGCTCCATAACATCTGCTGCCCGAACAATAATATTAATACCGGCTCTATCTATTATTCTTTCCATTTTTTCATCAGGCAAATCCGAATCCAGAGGAACATAAGCACAACCCGCACATAATACCCCCATAAACATTACCGGGGTATACAATGACTTCTCCGCCATAACACCTACATAATCGCCGGCTTTAACCCCACGCTTAAGAAGCATCCTGCCTGTTTTCTTTGCCAAATGCAAATACTCCCTATAAGTAATGGATTGCTCCCCATCACTCAATGCAACTTTTTCAGGATATTCGTCTGCTGCCTGTTCCAAATACTCTAACACATTTTCCATACTACTTATAAGTCACCACCGTCTGATATTCTATAGAAATTATCTCTTCACTGTCATTAAGAATAAATCTTAATGTGCCATTGCCCTTTTGATATATATGAGCTGTGCCATTATTCTCCATAGGCTGTCCGTATGCCTTAATCATATCAGCTTTATTCATATACAAAGAAACACCCTCTTGGGTTTTTACCAAATCATCTCTAAAATATATACTTGCAATTATATCTGTCCCCCCACTCGGAAACGTGTCTATCTGAAAACTTGCGTATGTATATATCTTGTCCAACCCTTCAAATGCACAACTGGCAGCCTCGTAATAATTAACAGGCTCTCCCAGCAAAGGTAGCACCTTTGCCATATCCTGATTAACACTAAATTCTACTCCGTTATAAGCAAATACATAACTTTCTGCATCATCAACCATATCTGCATTGGTTCCGCTACTCTGTGTACTGCCATTCTCCGTCGTCTCGTTCTTTCCACAAGCTGCAAAACAAAAACACGCAGTAATACACAATAACAACATTAATAATCTTTTCATTGTAACTTCGCTTCCTCTTCTTTAATCGCTTTATTATAAGCCTCTACCTTAGGCTCCCACACCTTCACATATGGCACATCATCTGAATGTATTGTAACATCATGTTCCTCTACCAGCTTCTTTCCCAGATAGTCAGAAAGTTTCTCTGCACCGTAAAGATTCATATGCATACCTGCATCATAAGTATCTTTAGAATAGTCAATCCCCACTTCATCCGCAAGTTCTATAAAGTTATAATAAGTTATATCATACTTATCTGCATAGTTTTCCACCTGTTCCTCCCATTCTTCATACCAATAAGGATACAAACTTGGAGCCT
>JAFQIQ010000120.1 GCA_017397445.1 Lachnospira sp. | reverse complement strand
TACGATAAGACAGGTATAATCACTAACGTGAAATCGACTTACGGTGACTGGCTTGTGGGGCAGTACTATGACTTCGATGCACTGAAAAGAGTTGCATATAAGTACACAGAGATAGATGGTGATGAAGTAGGCTGGCAGGAGTATATTTATGCACCGGGAAAGACAGCAGGAAGCACTACAAGTCTTGTGTCAGAATACAGTACCAACGGAGGAAACAGTTTCCAATACACTTACGACGACAGAAGTAATATCACAAAGATAGTTAACAACGGTGTGGTTGAAGCTGTTTACTCCTACGATTCCTTTGACCGTCTCGTATCTGAAACTGCTAACGGAGTAACTACCACATGGACTTATGATGCTAACGGAAATATTCTCACGAAAACATCTGGTGGAACGACTGTCAATTATACTTACGGTGACAGTGAGTGGAAGGACTTACTTACTAACTATAACGGACAGGCTATAACATATGATAATATAGGCAATCCGCTTAAGTGGGGTAATACTACATTTACCTGGGCGGCTGGAAGAAGACTTATGAGCCTTAATAAGTCTGGTGTGAATGCAAGCTTTACCTATGATATAGACGGTTACAGAACATCTAAGACAGTTAACGGAGTAACCACAACCTACTACGTGGATGGCGGAACCATCACTGCTTTGAAAAAGGGCACTGACGAGCTTATGTTCTTCTATGACGAGAAGGGGATAGTGGTTGGCTTTTACTATAACGGCGTACCGTATGTGTATGTGAAGAATCTTCAGGGTGACGTTATAGGAATAATTGACAAAAGCTGTAAGTGGGTAGTAAGCTATAGTTATGATGCTTGGGGCAAGCTTTTGGAGATTGACGGTGACCTTGCGGATACACTTGGAACTCTTAATCCGTTCAGGTACAGAGGCTATGTTTACGATGATGAGACAGGGCTTTATTATCTAAACAGCAGGTATTATGAGCCAAACGTGGGTAGGTTTATTAATTCTGACAGTGTTGTTGCCGGTGTAGGGCAGGAGATTGAAGGATATAACTTGTATTCGTATTGCTTTGATAACCCGGTGAATATGAGTGATCCGAGCGGGGATTGGCCGACGTGGTCAGATGTGGTACAGTGGTTTAAGGCAACTTTCAGTGTTCAGGTGAGTCCTTCTACAAAGACGGTAACAAATTCAAGTATAAAGAGTACCGGCCCATCGGTTAATACTAATATAACTACAGGTGCATTTACTAATGTTTCATCAATTTCAAGAAATTATTTTTCGTGTGGATTTAGGGCACAGAGTAGTAAACAAGATGGCAAAGCAAACAATTCTGTTATCGGTGCGTACGCTAAGAAATCTCTTATTAATGTGGACTATAAAAACACTGTAGGAAATCAAAATATGGGGATAACAAAGAATGATGTTCTTGATGTAGGAGTAGTGACAGGATACGGAGGTATTCAGTATAGAGAAGGAGCAGGAGTGGCTGCAGGTATGAAGGCTTCTGCTGTTACTATAAAAGGAAGTTATAGTATTAATGTCGGTGGGTATAATATTGAAGTTGGTATGATGGCATATGTGTTAAGTTATGGATATGAAGTTGCATATGGTCAACTTCCAGATGGAGGTTGGGGAGTAAAGAAAGGGGGGAAAGGAGGTCCATTTAGTGTGGGGTATATTATAAGGATTACACCGCAATAGTAAAGGAGTGTGAATATTATGATAGGTGAAGCTGTAAGTTATAATTGTACAAGTTACTATTTAAAGAAGCCACATAGTTGTTTTAATTGTAGTGGTTCCTTGGAAAAGAAAAGACGTGAAGTCGTGGTTCATTCAGAGTCACCAGAGGCGAAGAATTATGATTTTGGAATTGATGATATGTATCTGGTTGGATATGTAAGGTTCATAACTTTCTATTTTCAATGTCCTATGTGTGGAAGGTGTTATGAGATTCGAGAGTTGATTAATCTTGAGCGGGAGCAGAAACGTAAGGAGAAAAAGAGTAAGAAAAAGAAATGGTTTAAGTGGTTCTAGCTTGACTGCCGAATAAAGTGAATCAGTTGGACGGGAAGATTGTTAACTGTTCAACTGGTTCAACTTTTTCTGGGGTTTGTTGAAGAATTTGTAATATTGAGCCGAATAACTTTATCCTTTCAGATATAGGGGCTATGTTTACGATGATGAGACGGGGCTTTATTATCTTAATAGCAGGTATTATGAGCCAAACGTGGGGAGGTTTTTGAATGCGGATGGCTATGCTTCTACAGGTCAGAGTGTTCAGAGCTGCAATATGTTTGCATACTGTGAGAACAATCCGGTTAACAGATGTGACCCTAGTGGGCAGTTTTGGGGGCCGTTGATTGCGATAGTGGCGTTGGTAGCCGTGTGTGCGGTGACTGCGTCAGGTTGTGGTAGTACAAGTGCATCTACAAATGAAGTAAGTAACCTAAATAAAAAGCTAGCGAGTAAGAGGAATCGGGACATTGATAAACATTATTTTGAGGCATATAATTGCTATGGTAATGCAACAAGAAAGTTAGCAGATATGGATCCTACGGGTTATACAAATGGGGATTCTACAAGAGAGGTGTTTGAGATGGTTAAGGCAGATTTGGGTAGCCAGTATGTTAGAGAACTTGATTCAATTGATGCACCGATAGCCGCAGATGAGTATAGAGTAGCATTAAAATGTGGTCCGACGGATTATCATTTTATATGCGAATATGAAAGCGGATGGTATAATAAATCAGGAACAAAAAAAGGCTTGTATGTTGACAAAAGTGTTGTTATGGCAGATGTATGGCAAGCAAGGTGGTTGGACAGATTTGGTGTTGAACGAGTTGGCGATCCTATAGAAGGGTATCCTCTATATACATATGAAACCATTTATTTTGCTGTGAAAGTGGGGTGGGATGCACAATGAAGAAGTTTTATGTTTGTGTAATTATAGGATGTTTGTTAGTGATCGCATTTGTTGTGTATAGAAGTGAAATGGATGCAAGAAAGAATTTAGAACCAGAAAGTTGGAACACAGAAACACAATTTAATTTTAATAGGTTGGAAGGTTATGCGGTTGAAGATGATAGGTCATTGGATGAGTTGCTTACTGTAGAGTATGGGATTGAAGAGTTGAGAGAATTCTTTGGAGGACGAAATTCCAATGAGGTGTCGAATGAGGATGAATATCCTCTAACATACACAGAAGTTAATAAGCGGTTTCCGGTAGAGGTTATACGTTCTAGAAATTACTCTGTCTATAAAGTGATAGAGGGTGGATATTTTTATGTGTTTTGGCAGAGAGGTTTTGATAGCAAGGCTGGAAAGTATGTAGGCGATTTGCATGTTTATTTCAGTGGGTATATCAATGGGACTCAAAACCAGAATTTACTGTATAGTATTAATGTGGATGAAACTACGATAGCAGATGTAAGAAAACTTGATCCGGATGTGAATTTTACGTTTTTGGAAACACCTATTCGTTCATGTAGTTACTTGGACAAAGAACATTTGTTGGAAATTAAGTATTGGTACAAGTATAATCGCTGTGATGCAGATAATGAGACCTATGAAAAAGGTGTTAAAGACGAAAATAATTTTTTCGTAGATAGTGTAGAGATTGTTCCGAGAGAAGAAGCATTGTCTAATTATTCATCCATTATGGAGAAAGATTTGCCATAGTTATATGGGGAAGTGTAAGATATGGGGATAGGTGTGACAACAGTTGGAAAGTATACAACAGTTGACACATTAACCTAAAGTGAAAATGGGAAAATGCTAGTATATAGTTTGTTTGTTACAGATGAAAAGTTGCCGGATGATTACAAGGTTTATATTGGTGATTATGAGATTGAGATTCAATGAAACCTTGAAAGATGCCTTTGAGGTTGAGAAGCATTTATGCTGGTAAGATTTCATTGTCATCCGCCAGGACATTGATTATAGGGGGTGTTCGTTTTGAAGAAAAGACGGTTGTCTATTGAAGAATATAAAAATACCGAAGGTTCCTATACAATAATAATCAATAATGTCCGTTATCAAAAGAATTTTACGGATGTTGTCGGGAAAATAGTAAAACATTTTTTGGTTGATGATGAAGTTTTTTTCGGTTTTTATAGAACTGATGGTGTGAATTTGACATTACATCAGCAAATGAAACTTGAAAAAGAAATTCCGGCATTTTTTCAAAAAAAGGGTGAAATGCAAGAGCTAAGTACATATTTGACAGTGGCAAGAATTGATTCAAATGATGAAGACTATAGTTTTATTCCGGCGATTTTTGATTATTATCTTGAAACGATTATGTTTAATCCTGAAGTAGATTGGGAGTTTTTTAAGCGGTATTATTATAATTACCAGAATTACAGGCTTGATGATATTATTTATAATCATTTAGCTGAAATGTTAGTATGCTATTTTGATAGTGGGGATTTATCGATTTGCTTTAATCCCCAAAAGTATAATTCAGTAGAGGTTAGAAGTAAGATTAAGGAGTTTATTGGAGTTTAGTCTTTAAGTAGTTATTGATTATACAAACAATAATGCATGTATAGAGGTTGGTTTTGAGGATGAAGCCGCATATTATTATCTGATAAGGTTGACATCGCAGTAGAATAGGATGGTGATATATGAAAATAGATGATGTAGCAAGAGAAATTTATATTAAAATTATGGAGTGGTAACTATGCGATATGCTAATGTTTTATTAGTTGTTTTGATAGCTGTGTGTCTGATTTCTGGTTCGAGAGTGGAGTGTTTAGCTATGGATACCGGATTTACCACAGAAATGCTTTCGGAAGAAGACAAGAAGACTTTTCTTAATAATATAAAAATCTCTTATCTTGAGTGTGAGTCTAAGAAAGACGCAATAGAATGTTTTGATGTTAATGAAAAGGGATTGATAGTTTTAGGGCATGAAACGTCAAATGACAAAAAAATATGTATCTATACCAGCGAGGGGGAATTTCAATATGGTTGTAGTTTTGAATGCACCGGAAAGTTTGGAGTTGAATTTGATGGTGACAATGTGATTATCTATTTTGTCAGAAGTGATGTTGCTGTTGAGATTAACTCAAAGGGAGAAGTTGAAAACGTTCTTAAAATACAAGATACGATTGAGAATAACTCTTATTGGAATAACTCAGTATTTCAAAACAAGCGTACACAAGTAGATAGAGAGTATGTTTTGAAAAATGATATGGGTATATTAAATTTATTAGCATCATCATATTCTCAGTTGGTTATTATCGATAACAGTGGCAATGAGGAAATTATCTATGATGTGAATTCAGAACAGCTGTCAGGTATGCTTAAAACATTTGTTGTAATATTCGTATTTGTTTTTATTGTATTATGCACGGTTGTTGTCGCATTGATTAAAGGGTTACGAAAATACAAAAAATTGAAATAATCAGGAACAGACGGTGCGGCAATTTTCACTGTTGAAATTATAAAAAATATACGCCATCTCAGCTAACTGGGTAATTAGAGATTACCAACCAGCCGAGAGGGCGTTATTTTTGTATTAAATTAAATCATATCCTTAATCTGTGAAAATGCAGCTTCGTCACCAACTACGATTACGTCAGGGTGTAACTGAAGGATTGACGCAGGAACCTGAGGTGTAATGTCGCCGAAGAATGCCTTCTTAACGATATCTGCCTTGCCTTCGCCGTTAACTACAACAAGAATCTTTTTAGCGTTCATAATTGTCTGAATGCCCATAGTGTAAGCCTGTGTAGGAACATCTTCCTTAGATGCGAAGAAACGTGCGTTGGCATCAATTGTTGACTGTGTAAGATTTACGCAGTTAGTTCCCTTAACGAATACATCGCTTGGCTCGTTGAAACCGATGTGACCGTTGTGTCCCATACCAAGAAGCTGTAAATCAACGCCGCCGGTATTCTTAACGATTTCATCATACTTCTTGCAAGCTTCGTCTGCATCTGCAATCATTCCGTCAGGAACGTATGTATTGTTAACATCAATATTAACCTTGCTGAAAAGGTGATAATTCATAAAGTAGTAGTAGCTCTGGTCGTTGTCGTGAGGAAGTCCTCTGTACTCGTCCAAGTTAACACTAGTTACGCGAGAAAAATCCAAATCCCCCTGCTCGTAACCTTCAACCAAACGTGCATAAGCACCGATTGGAGTAGAGCCCGTTGCCAAGCCAAGAACAGAATCCGGCTTTGCTACTATCTGTGCACCAATAATATTGGCAGCCTTTCTGCTCATATCATCATAGTCTTTAGTGCATATAAATCTTATCATATTTCCACCTTAACCTTTCTATGTAAATAATTTACGAAAATAGAATACTACTTTTTTCTTCATAATACAAGAAAAATTTCAGATTGTTCTTTTAATGTATATCTAAAAATAACTGTAGGAAATTACAGAATAATAAGGAAATGAGTTGAAGCCTAAAATTTTAAGTGATAGTCTTACAATAGCGTAATCTGTTACGTTACATATGTGGGGCGAATACACATTGTAAAATGTGTATTCAAAAGATAAAAATATATAAGGAGAGAAGTACTATGAAATTTAGCACAAGAAGAAAGCTAAAGAAAGCATGCTCATTGTTACTTGTATTAACAATGGTAATGAGTATGTTTACTGCACTTCCGGCAGGAATATTTGCTGTTGTGGCAAGTGCAGAGTCAATGATTGCGTTGGATGCAGAAGCAACAACAATTGATTTTGTCAGCAATGATAATGGAGCCAACGCAGCAGCAGCACTTACATCTGATACAAGTACATATACTATGGCAGATGGAGCAGTAACATTTACAGGACGTTATCAGAACAACGGTTCGCACGGCCTTCAGACAAGCACACAGAATTATGGTAACACAATTGCAGTAAACGTACCTGCGGGAAGAATAACAATGACATTGGGAATATGTCAGTATTCGGTTCAGGGTGGAGTTGCAAAGTTGTACGACAGTACATCAGCAACACCAGACGTAGCAGTGAAGGAAGATGTTAAGTTCTCAACAAAGGGAGACGATGGTGCAGCGTGTACAACAACAACAGTAGTGTACACAATGGAGTCAGCAGGTGTTCTTACACTTGCATTACCATATAACTGTTATCTTCACAATTTCTCAGTAAGAGCAGAGACAGTGGTAAATGTTGAATTGGATGGAGAGGCAATTAATATTGACTTCAAGAATACAGAGGATGGAACTAATGCGGGAGCAGCCCTCACAACTGATTCAAGTATCTATAAGATGGCTAACGGAGCAGTAACATTTACAGGACGTTATCAGAACAACGGTTCACACGGCCTTCAGACAAGCACACAGAATTATGGTAACACAATTGCAGTAAACGTACCTGCGGGAAGAATAACAATGACATTGGGAATATGTCAGTATTCAACACAGGG
>JAFQIQ010000014.1 GCA_017397445.1 Lachnospira sp. | reverse complement strand
GCCTGTGCTACATCTCCAAGATGTCCCCATGGTTTAACCTGCTCCAAACCTTTCTCAACACATTCCTTAGCAACACGAACAAGCTTCTGCATCTCTTCGCACACGTCACCTATACAAAACATCCTTGAAGAATCCGAATAGTAACCATTGTATATTGTGGAACAGTCAACATTAATTATATCGCCATCCTCCAAAACAATTTCATCGCTGGGAATGCCATGACACACCTCATCATTAATGGATGTACACACACTTTTAGGAAATCCGTTGTAATTAAGCGGAGCCGGTACACCTCCCAATTCTGTAGTTTTTTCACAGACCATCTTATCAATATCTTCCGTTGTCATTCCGGCTTTAATATTTTCTGCGACATAATCAAGCACAGCCATATTAATTTTACTGCTTTCTCTCATTCCCTGCAGTTGTTCTTCATTTTTAATTATATCTCTTGGTGGTACCTTGTGATATTTCTTTCTGTACATATCAATACGTCTGTCAAACTCCATATGACAATCACCATACAACTTTCCACTCTTACACCAGCACATTTCATCTTTTTTATACTTTCTCATTCCTTACTACCTCTTAATATATTTACTTATTTAGCTATCCCCACTCATATCAGCACTCAACGATTAAAAAGGAAGTCGAAACCGACTTCCTTTTTATGATTATGTAACCTCTTATTAATTACGGAAAATAACTGTATGAGTTTCCTCTGTGTATCCCAAGCTTCTGAACTTATCCTTAAGCTTCTTAATAGCCTTAGAATATACATAGAATGCATCATGAGTCTTGTTAAAGTACTCCATAGCCAAAGGAATATTCCCCGCATCCTTAGCCTTCCAAGATTCAGTAGCGTACTTATGCACTTCATTATGTGCATTCTTAACACCTCTAAACTCTTCACAACCTGTGATAGCTGGATCAGTCTGAGCAGCCATCCACTTACCAAGCTTACATCCTTCCGGATTGTTAAGCTGAGTAATCTTAAGTTCCTCGAAACCAACAACGTTATTATAAACTCTCCACATAAGAATGAAGTGGTCAATTTCGAATATTCTAAGCCAGTCTTGCTGTGTAACTTCTGCAAAACCTCTAACCATATCGCTTCGCGTAAGATCAATATATCTACCAATCTTGTATACGTGAATACCCTGCTCCATACAGTCTCTCGACAATTCATCGTAACTTTCTGAAATACTGTCAACCTGCTTTGCAAAATCTCTCGTAACTGCTGACTGAGTATCAATATCACTAAAGATACTGTCGACCATCTCACGAATATCCATCATCTTATCTGACATACGCTCAATATCCACAACAGATGCTTCTACTTTATCATTACCTTCCTTAAGCTTAGCAGTTGTCTCATTCATAGACTCCGCAAGGGCATCAATATCCTTCTTCAACGCATTAACATATCTTACAATATCCTCTGCTGACTCAGATGTATTAGTTGAAAGCTGTCTAACCTGATCAGCTACAACAGCGAATCCTTTTCCAGCCTCACCTGCTCTGGCAGCCTCGATGGATGCATTCAAAGCAAGAAGATTACTCTGACTTGCAACCTGCTTAACAATATCTACAATCTCCGTAATCTTATCGATTTTATCCTGGAACTCCTGAACCTGATCATTAATCTTACCAATCTTATCTGAAGATTCATTAACAACCTTGATACTCTCGTTCATATTAGCGGTACTATTCTGCACAACACCCATCATCTCATGTGTGTTATCTCTGATATGACCCATCGCATTAGAAATATTCATAATGGAATCTTCCAAGTTACGACTGGCATCGCTCATCTCAGCAATAGCCTCCGTCTGCGACTGAACCTGATCCAATGTAACTTTAACAAATGAATTATCACCGATAGACTCCATAGCCTCGTTCAAACGCATAACAAAATTATTATTCGCCAATTTGAATGCTCTAATTAAATCATTAACCTTCTGCCCATATTCAGGATTATTAAACTGTGTAACGTCAATTGCGTTATAATCCCCTCCTATAACGTTATCCATAACCTGCATCAAAAGCGCCATATCCTGATTCAGAACCTGATTATCGGCTTTTCTCTTTCCAAACATAGGCTATTCCTCCTTAATCTCGTATTATATTACAGTCATTTGATATTGCTATAAGTATAACACATAATTTTGAATTTGGAAACATTTATTTTAAAAACCATATGATAATAAAAAAGATTTATGGAGATTTTATGAAAAAGAGAAACAAATCTGTACTTTTTGCACTGATATGTATCACCTCATTACTCTTTTCATTCATCGGATGTAGTAAAACCGCATCAGAAAATACTACAGCCGACGCAGATTCCACTAAAGAATTAAAAACCGTAAGATTAAACGAGGTTGCTCATTCTATTTTCTACGCTCCGCAATATATCGCCATAGAGTTAGGTTACTTCGAAGAAGAAGGCATTAATCTGGAGCTTATTACAGGTTTTGGTGCCGATAAAGTTATGAATTCTCTTATAAGCGGCGATGCCGACATAGGATTTATGGGCTCCGAATCATCTGTTTATGTATATGCACAGGATTCTGACGATTATGCCGTTAATTTCGCACAACTTACACAACGTGCAGGAAACTTCCTTGTCTCAAGAACCCCTAACGACAATTTTAAGTGGACAGATGTTAAAGGGAAAGAAATGCTTGGCGGAAGAGCAGGCGGTATGCCACAGATGCTTCTTGAATATATCCTAAAAAATAATAATATCGATCCATCCAAAGACTTAACCATTACACAAAATATAGACTTTGGTTCTACCGCAGCTGCATTTTCCTCAGGCCTCGGTGATTATACAGTAGAGTTTGAACCTGCCGCCTCATCCCTTGAAGCTCAAGGTGTAGGTTATGTTGTTGCTTCTTTAGGCGTGGACAGTGGATATGTTCCTTACACAGCCTATTGCGCCAAGCAAAGTTTTATAAAAAACAATCCTGACACAATCCAAAGTTTCACTAACGCCATACAAAAAGGACTTGATTATGTTAATACCCACAACGCACAGGAAATAGCTTCAGTAATTGCTCCTCAGTTTGAAG